>NZ_JBJGYN010000006.1:0-131476 GCF_054050015.1 Geodermatophilus sp. SYSU D01176
CGGGCAGTCGCCGCGGGCACCCCGCGGGCGCGGGCCCGGGCGCGGCGGGGGTGGGGGGCGGCGGGGGCGGCCCCCGCCCCCCCCCCCCCCCCCCCGCCTGGCACCTGCGCCGGCTCGGGCTGCGCCCCCTGGTCCTGGAGGCCGAGGGGGAGCTCGGGCACTCCTGGCGCTCGCGGTGGGACTCCCTGCAGCTGTTCACCCCGGCCGAGCACGACGCGCTGCCCGGCCTGCCCTTCCCCGCGCCGGCCGGCACCTACCCCGGCAAGGAGGCCGTCGCCGACTACCTGCGCACCTACGCCGCCGTCTGTGACCTGCCCGTCGAGGTGGACGCGCGGGTCACCCGGCTGCGCCGCACCGCCGAAGGCTTCCGGCTCGACACCACCGGGCGCACGGTGTCCGCGCGGCAGGTCATCGTGGCCACCGGGCCGTTCCAGACGCCGTTCGTCCCGCCGCTCGCCGCCGGGCTGGACAGCTCGGTGACCCAGGTGCACAGCGGCGGCTACCGCAATCCCGAGGCCCTGCCCGGCGGCCCGGTACTGGTCGTCGGCGGCGGCAACTCCGGCTTCCAGATCGCCGCCGAGCTGGCACGGACCCGGCCCGTGGAGCTGTCGATCGGCTCGGCGTACCCGGCGCTGCCGCAGCGGCTGCTCGGGCGGGACCTGTTCTGGTGGCTGACCCGGCTGGGCCTGATGCGGGTGACCGCCGGATCCCGGCTCGGCCGCCGGATGCAGGCCCGTGGCGAGTTCCTCATCGGCACCGACCGGCGCAGCCTGCAGCGGGCCGGCGTCCGGTTCCGGCCGCGGCTCGTCGACGCCGCCGGCCGCACCGTGCGGTTCGCCGACGGCAGCAGCCGGGAGGTCGGCGTCGTCGTCTGGGCGACCGGCTACCGGTCCGACCACTCCTGGATCGACGTCCCCGGCGTGCTCCGCGCCGGTCGGGTCGTCCACGACCGCGGCATCACCGAGGTGCCCGGGCTGTACGTCCTCGGCCAGTCCTGGCAGCACACCCGCGGCTCGGCGCTGCTGGGCTTCGTCGCCGACGACGCCGCGTACGTGGCCCGTGCCGCCGCACGACACCGCGACCGCGCCGCGGCCGGCGCGCCGACCCCGCCGACCGCCGACCCGGTCCTGCACTGACCCATCGAGCCCCGGGAGGGGACCGCCATGCCCGAGCAGGAGAAGCTCCTCGCGTTCCCCGTGTACCCCGGCGTGACCCCGCTGGACCTGGTCGGCCCGCTGACCGTGCTGCGGAACACGGCCCGTACGCCGTACCGCACCGTCGTCGTCGCCGAACGGGTCGAGCAGCTGCCCACCGACACGCCGCTGCGGCTCACCCCGGCCGCGACCTTCGCCGACGTCCCCGACCCGTGGGCGGTCATCGTGCCCGGTGGGGGCCCGGCCGCCCTGGCCGCGACGGAGGACGAGGCGCTGACCGGCTACGTCCGCTCCGCCGCGGCCGGCGCCGAGCTGGTCGGGTCCACCGGCAACGGGGCGCTGCTGCTGGCCGCCGCGGATCTGCTGCACGGCCGGCGAGCGGCGAGCCACTGGGCCTGGGCCGAGCCGCTGGAGGAGCTCGGCGCGGTCCACGCCCCCGACCGCTGGGTCGAGGACGGCCGGCTGCTCACCGCCGCCGGCGGCACCGCCGGCATCGACATGGCCCTGCTCACCCGGCGGACCCGGCTGCAGATCTCCGGTACGCGGCTGGCGCAGCTGTTCACCGAGTACGACCCGCAGCCGCCGTTCGGTCGGGTGCGGCCCGGCGAGGGGGACGGCGCGCTCGCCCGAACGCTGCGGGAGCCCGCCGCCCCGACCCCGGCCGGCGCCGGGAACGGCGGGCACCGGGTCATCGCCTTCGTCCTGTACCCGGGGCTGACCGTGCTGGACCTGGTCGGTCCGCTGCAGGTGCTCACCGCGCTGCAGCGGTTCGCACCGCAGTACCGCACCGTGGTCGTCGGGGCCTCCCGCGACCCGGTCCCCACCGACGTGGGCGTGCCGGTGGCTCCCGACGCCACCTTCGCCGAGGTCCCGCAGCCGGACATCCTGGTGGTCCCGGGCGGTGCCCTGCCCACCATCCGCGCCATGAGCGACCCGGCGGTCCGCGACTACGTGCGCACGGCGGCCACCTCCGGCGACCTGGTCACCTCGGTGTGCACCGGCTCGCTGATCCTCGGCGCGGTCGGCCTGCTGGAGGGCCGCGACGCCACGACCAACTGGTTCTACTCGGGGATCCTGGAGAACCTGGGCGCCACCTACCACCGGCAGCGCTGGGTCGAGGACGGCAACCTGGTGATGTCCGCGGGCGTGTCGGCCGGCATCGACATGGCGCTGCACCTGGTCGCCCGGCTGACCGACGAGGCCACCGCCCGGCAGGTGCAACTCGCGATCGACTACGACCCGCAGCCACCCTACGGCGGCATCGACTACGCGCACATCCCGCTGGTGCCGCGGGTCATGCGGGGCGCCATCGGCCTGCTCGCGCCGGCGGTCGCCGCCCGGCCCAAGCGGATGGCCCGCGCCGGCCGCTGATGCGCACGACGCCAGCGGCCGGACAGCACCGCGACAGGCCCGCCCCGCACCCTGACGGACGTCCGCCACACCAGCGCCACGAGCCAGCCCCGGAGTCCCCGATGACCCTTCCCGCAACCGATCTCGACACCGCTCCGGTGCGCGGGTCCCACGACCGCGCGGTCGCCGACGGCGGGCCCGCCGCACCCACGGGCCGGCGACCCCTCATCGAGGCGATCGGCGGCAGGCGGGGCCTGCTCGACGGCGGCCTGCCCCCGCTGGTCTTCGTCGCCGTCCACGCCGTCGCGGGCGCGCAGACCGCCCGGTCGGCCGCCCTGCCCGCGGCGATCACCGCCGCGGCGGCGGTCGGCCTGGCCATCGTCGTCCTGCGGCTCGTCCGTCGGGAGCCGCTGCGGCAGGCACTCGGCGGGCTGGCCGGGCTCACGGTCGCGGTCGTCTTCGCCGCCACCTCCGGTGAGGCGCGCGGGTTCTTCCTGCCCGGCATCCTCGTCGACGCCGCCTACGGCGCCGTGTTCGCCGGCTCCGCGCTCCTCGGGTACCCGCTGGTCGGCACGATCTACGGCCTGCTCTACGGCGAGCGTGCCTGGCGCGACGATCCGCGCCTGCGCCGGCTGTTCGTGCTGGCCACATTCGGCTGGTCGGCGGTGTTCGCCGTCCGCGCCGGCGTGCAGGCGTTCCTGTACCGGGAGGACCTGCCCGGGCTGCTCGCGGTGGGCAAGCTGCTGCTGGGCTGGCCGCTGACCCTCGCCGCGGTGGCGCTCACCCTCGCGGCCGTCCGCCGCGCCACGCGGCGCACCGCGCTACACACCCAGCCGGCCCCGGCCCGGTGAGCGCGGGTGCAGCCCAGAGACGTCAGAGGCATCGACGGACACGGACGTACGGAGGAAATCATGACCGGAACGAACGAGCACCACGGCCACGGGGCCGGCACCGCCCAGCGGCACGGCATGGCGGCCGACAGCCCGGAGGGGCGGCGGGAACTGAACCGGCTGGCGCTCAGCGCGACCCTGCACTGCCTCACCGGCTGCGCGATCGGTGAGGTCCTGGGCATGGTCATCGGCACCGCGCTCGGCTGGTCGGACACCGCCACGATCGCGCTGGCGGTCGCCCTGGCGTTCGTGTTCGGCTACTCGCTGACGATCGCGCCGGTGCTGCGCTCGGGGCTGGCCCTCGGCGCGGCGATCGGGGTGGCCTTCGCCGCCGACACCCTGTCCATCACGGTCATGGAGATCGTGGACAACGCCATCATGCTGCTCATCCCCGGAGCGATGGACGCCGGCCTCACCTCGCCGCTGTTCTGGGGCTCGTTGGCCGTCGCGCTGGCCGTCGCGTTCGTCGTGACCGTGCCGGTGAACCGCTACCTGATCGGCCGCGGCCGGGGTCACGCCGTGGTTCACCGGTACCACCACTGAGCGCCGGAGCGGGTCGGCTGCTGTCGCGATCCACGGTCGGTCCCCGGAGGGCCCCGGACAGGTCCGCCGACGCACGGCCGAGAAGCTGTACCGAGGGCCCGTGACCTGCGCGAAGTCGTGTCGGACCGGGGGGGGTGCTGTCGACGACGCTGAACGGATGTCCTGCTGACCAGGTGCTGACCAGATGTGCCCCGGCCGGCTCCCGTGGGCCCGGAGCGCTCGAACAGCGCGGGGAGTCGGGAGGAGGACCGCTCCTCAACCGTGATGAGCACTTCCGGCTGCAGCGCGCCCGCCGGAGGGGCGCTGTGCGTCCCTTTGGATGGACCTCCGGCCGACGAGGCAACCGCAGCCCGACCTTGCCCGTGACCACGGAGGACGCCGATGGTGATCGTGGTCGGACCGCCGCGTGTCTGCATGTACGAGCGGGCTCCGGCACCCGGCCGGCGCGTCAGACTCGAACGAGTGGTAGCACCGGGAGGTGCGTCACTCCATTCCCGACATACCTCCGCTGTCATTCAGGCCAGGAAACAGCCAGGGGTGGAACGGGGCAGCAGCGGCGAGCGCGATGAACCCCACAGCGACCGCTCTCGCGACTGAAGGCCCATGCCGAGACAGTTTCTCCAGGAAGATGACAGCGGCGAGTGTCGCCATGGCGGCGATGTTCATGACACCAACGGCGACGAGTACGAGCATAAACGCCCAGCAGCAGCCCACGCAGTAGGCGCCATGATGGACGCCGACCCGCAGGTCCCGACCCACCCCTGTAAAGCTGCCGTAGTGCATCAGTTGGGCGAGGGGGGATCGACAGTGCCGGAGGCAGACGTCCTTCAGGGGAGTCAGCTGATACAGCCCGGCCACGACAAAGATGGCAGAGCCGAGAAAGCTCGCCTGCTGCGGCGACACGTCGACGAGACGCGCACCTCTCAGGGCCGCGAAAGCGACCACCCCGAAGCCCGCCCAGGCGATCAGATAACCCGAGAGAAATGACGTGATGCGCCAGGCCCGGACCGTGCCGGTGGACCCTCGGGTGATCGATCGCGCCCACAAGATGGCCGTGGGTGCCACTGACGGGAACATCATCGCCGCCATCATGGTGACCCACATCGCGAGGAACAGCGGCAGCTGCGTGTGGATCCTCCCTGCGGCAAGATCCATACCGCTCGCCTGTCGTACTGTCACCACCCAGGCCAGAGCGGCCGAAAGCAACAGTGCTGTCCACGGAGCAATGACGTACCGCAGCGGTAGACCACGGATTCCGAGGACACGGGAGGAGGCCGGCGACTTCGCGCCTCGAGAGCCTGGTGCGCTTTCCTTGGCCTGCATCGATCTCCTCTTCCTCGCCGATCCACCTCACAGGTGATGCGCCGACTGGGAGACGACGGCCTTGCTGGTCGGTGGCAGCCCGATCAGGGAGTCGGCTCGGCGACCACGGTCGAACACCCAGAGGGACAGCCGCCCGGCGTGATCCCCTCGCTCGTGATCGGCGCCCGGCTCGACTCGCACCGGAGGACGGTCGCCGAGCCGACTCCCGCTGTCGGTGCGACGACGGCTCGCATCGACTGGGGGGAGCCGAGCAAGCCGCGGGTTCGAGTGGCGCCCAGCAGCTCAGGAGCTCCAGTCGAAGGTGCCCGACGTGCCGGAGCCGCCGCTCTCCCATTCCCGCATGTCCGCTCCCGACCAGCTGCTGCCGTCACTTCGGGTCAGGCTGACGGTTCCGAGTGCGAACGCCGTGGCGGCCGCGGCATCCTGCACTGCCGTTGCCCTGCCCGTCGGGTCCTGCAGCGGCGCCTGGTACTGCACGTGACCGACATCCCCGATGCGCATCGACGGAGACTCACCCTCGTGCAATTCGATCCTGGTGACCTCCGAGGGAAGCCACTCCGAGATCGTCCCCTGCCAGACGGCCGCGAGATGTCCGCCCCGCCTGCCCGAGAATATCCCCTCGAGTTCGGTCCGTTGTTCCTGGCTCGCCGACTCATCGAGGTACAAACGGGCGATTCCGTTACCGCTGAAGAAGTCTGCAGGCCAGTCGGCCCGAAAGACGACCTTCCCGCCGCGGAGGTCTACGCCGTCAGACTGTCCTTGTCGGACGTCGAAGAACAGGACTCCCGAACACCATCCCTGGTCGGGTTCTGCTGGGCCGAGCCAGCACGGGCACCACATCTTGCAACTGCAGTGCTCCCACCACTGTCCACTGACAGACCAAGCCATCGCTCCTCCCAGTGCGAGGCCCTATCTCAGGGCGCACGTTCTCCAGGACCGGGTTGTGCCTCGAGGGCTTGCGCGCGTCGTTCGCTCTGGCGTGCCCACCTGCTGGGGCGGCGCGTACTCAACAAGACAGTGTTGCGCTGAGGGGAGCCTCGGTCCAGGATCACCGGCCCTCGCTTCCCGCGAACGTTCTCCTCGGGCCGACTCCGCCACGCTGGTCACCTGCCGGGGATGCGCCCGGCGATCTTGGTCTACTGGCTCATTCACGGTGTTCGCCGTCCGGCGCCTCGAACAAGACGCCGGACGAGGCGCTGACCTACAGGTACGCCAGTGCCCCCGGCAGGATTCGAACCTGCGACACACGGTTTAGGAAACCGATGCTCTATCCCCTGAGCTACGGGGGCTCGTCGGCGCTCGGCCGACCGGGGCGTACCGGACGAGGTTAGCTGGCCGGTGCCGGGCGCCTGCCCACGGCGCCCCCGGGGAACTACCGTCATTCCATGGTGGTCCTGCTGGCCGAGCTGGTGGTCCTGCTGCTGCTCGCCGGCCTGTTGCTGTACGGACTGGGCGTGTGGTCGACCCGGCCGGCCGCGCCTGCCGGCCCCGGACCGGTCCGGCTGCCCGCGCGCCGTCGTGCCGAGCTTGCCGACGCGGTCGCCCGCGCGCGCTGGGACCCGGCGCACGACGAGGTGGACGGCGAGACCCGCGTGCTCCTGCGACGTTCCTACACCGGGCTCGACGGGCTGCCCGCTGTCCTCGAGGAACGGGTGTTCGCCACCTTCCCGGCGACCGACCCGGCCTGGGAGACCCGCTTCACCGAGGCGATGTCCGGCGCGCGGTTCCGGTGCTCGTACCTGAACGCGGAGGAGTCCGCCGGCTGACCGGCTCGGCGGGCGGCAGCCTCGACCAGCCGCACGACCGTCCGGGGCCGGTCGGACTGCGGCGCGTGCCCGGCCCGCAGCAGCGGGACGAAGCGGGACCCGGGGACCAGCGGCAGGTAGCGCACCGTCTGCCCCGACGCGACCCAGTCGGCCACGCCCTGGACGAGGGTGACCGGGCAGTCGACGCGGTCCAGACCCCGCGGGACGTCGAGCAGGAGCCCCCACAGCAGGGTGCGCCAGAAGTCGCGGGAGTCGGCGAAGCCTTCGCGCGCGCCGATGGCCTCCTCGGGCGAGGTCGACCACGCCCGGGCCTTGAGCGGCGCGAGCAGGGTCGTGCGACCCACCGCCGAGCGGGACAGCGGCTCGATCAGCGGTGCCGCCGTCCGCGTGACGACTCGGGCCAGGCCCATGCCGGCGCCCTGGAAGACCCGCTCCGGGGGCAGGTTGAGCCCCGACGGCGCGATGGCCACCACCGACCGGGCGCGGCCCCGGACGGCCAGCTCCAGCGCGACGCGGGCGCCGAGGGAGTTGCCGAGCACGTGCACCGCGCCGACGCCCGCCGCATCGAGGGTCCGCTCGACCGCATCGGTGAGGGCGGCGACCCTGGGCCGCCGCTCCAGCACCGGGGACCGCCCCACGCCCGGCAGGTCGACGTTGAGGACGTCGAAGTGCTGGGCGAGCAGGTCGGCGACGGCGGTGAAGTCGCGCCGCGAGCTGCCCATGCCGTGCAGCAGCAGGAGCGGCTCGCCGGAGCCGGTGCGGGTGAGGGAGAGGGGGCGGGTCACCCATCCGTGGTACCCCACGTTAGGGCGCGGCGACCGTGAGTTTCGCCACGCCCGCCGTCCAGTAGTAGGCGCCGGATGTGGACGGCGCAGATCGCTGTGGACGGCGGTGCGCGGACCGTCGTCCTCGCTCCCGAGCCTGGCCTCCCACCGATCGAGGAGGCCCCCGTGGAGATCAGGACACCCGACGAGCTCCAGCAGCACCTCAGCGACCTGTCGGCGGCGCTGACCGCGCCCGAGCCGGCCGAGTGCGTGCTCTGCTACGTCGAGCGCATGCTCGCCACCTTCGGCTGCGACTGCACGCTGCGCTGGGCGCGGCGCTGGCGGGACCTGCGGCTGCCGCGCGCGACGGGGCTGGAGCGCCGGCTGCAGGCCCGCGGCGGCTTCTGCGACTGCGAGGTGTTCCTGAACGGCTGGATGCTGCGCGAGGACCTGCTGGCGGTCGACGAGGACGGCGAGCCGGCCTGGCCCGCGGAGCGGCCGCCGTGCGCCGGGGTGGGCCCCCCCGCGCTCGTCCCAGCCGTGCGGCATCTGGCGGCCCTGACGGCGGCCGCGCTGGTGACGGCGGCAGGATGGGGGTCATGGGTCAGGTCGTCGCCACCGCGGAACGGGTCGTTCGGGCGCCGGTGGACCGGGTGCGGTCCGCTCTCGCCGACTACGAGGGGACGCGCCCGCGTGTGCTCCCGGAGCAGTTCAGCGGCTACCGGGTCGAGTCCGGCGGCCAGGGCGCGGGCACCCGCGTCGCCTGGCGCTTCGCCGCGACCTCCAAGCGGGTGCGCGACCAGCTGGTCGAGGTCGGCCAGCCCGACCCCGACACCCTCGTGGAGACCGACACCCGCTCGTCGATGGTGACCACGTGGACGCTGCACCCGGCCGACGCCGGGCTGACCACCGTCCGGGTGCGCACCACCTGGAACGGTGCCGGCGGCATCGGCGGCTTCTTCGAGCGCACCTTCGCGCCCAAGGGCCTGCGCCGCGTGTACGAGGAGCTGCTGGGCCGGCTGGACCGCGAGGTCGCCGCCTCCTGAGGTCGCGGCACGGGTCGACGTCGAGGGGGACCATGGCGGCGTGACCGCTGTCCCCACCGACGTCGACCCGGCCGCCGCAGCCCCCGGCGGCCTCGAGGCCCTCGCCGGGCTCGTCCGGGACGGCGACGTCGTCGTGCTCTCCGGTGCCGGCCTGTCCACCGACTCCGGCATCCCCGACTACCGCGGGGCGACCGGGTCCCTGCGCCGGCACACGCCGATGACGTACCAGACGTTCCTGCGCGACCCGCGCGGCCGGCACCGCTACTGGGCCCGCAGCTTCGTCGGCTGGCCGCAGATCCGCGAGGCCCGCCCCAACGCCGGGCACGCCGCGGTCGCCGACCTGCAGCGGGCCGGTCTGGTGGCCGGGGTGGTCACGCAGAACGTCGACGGGCTGCACCAGGCCGCCGGTGCGCGGGACGTGGTCGAGCTGCACGGCGGGCTGGACCGCACCATCTGCCTGGCCTGCGGGGACGTCGCCGACCGCGGCGAGCTCCACGAGCGGCTGCACGCGGTCAACCCGCACTTCGGGCCGCACGTCGACGAGGTCAACCCCGACGGCGACGCCGAGCTGCCCGACGAGCTGCTCGACGGGTTCGTCATGGTCGAGTGCCTCGCCTGCGGGCGCGGTCCGCTCAAGCCCGACGTCGTCTTCTTCGGCGAGACGGTGCCGCGCGACCGCGTGGACGCCTGCTTCGCGCTGGTCGAGCAGGCCGGCTCCCTGCTGGTGCTGGGCTCGTCCTTGACCGTGATGAGCGGCTACCGGTTCGTGCTGCGCGCGGAGAAGCTCGGCATCCCGGTCGGGCTGGTCAACCTCGGCCCGACCCGCGGCGACGCGAAGGTCGACGTCCGGGTGGACGCCCCGCTCGGCACGGTGCTGCCCGACCTCGTCCGCCGCCTCGCTGCGTGAGAAGGGACCTCCCTGCCCCCCCAGCGCTCGCGAGCTCGCGCCGGGACCCTGCAGGGAGGCCGTCTGGCGGGCGGCCGACCCCGCGCTGCCCGACGACGTCCGCGCCCGGCTGCTGCACCACCTCGGCGTCGCGCGCTCGGCCGTCCGGACCGCCGGGGACGACGCCGCGCGAGCCGCCGCCCGCGCCCGGGTGCAGCTGGCCAAGACCGGGCTGGGGGAGCGGGGCACCGCCTGGTGGGAGCAGGACGACGCCGCCCGCGGCGCTCGCTGGGAGGCCGCCCTCGAGGCCCTGGATGCCGCGGGCGGTTGACCGCGCGCCGGCCCGGGAAGGAGGAGTGGCGATGCAGACCTTCCTGCCCGTGGCCGACTTCGAGGAGAGCGCCCGGCTCCTGGACTCGCCCCGTCTGGGCAAGCAGCGGGTCGAGACCCTCCAGGTGCTGCGGGCACTCGAGCTGCCCGACTACGGCTGGACCTCGCACCCCGTGGTCCGCATGTGGCGCGGTCGCACACCCGCGCTGGTGGCCTACGGGCTGGCCATGGTCCGGGTCTGGCGCGAGCGCGGGTTCGCCGACACGACGCACACGCTGATCGCCGAGTTCGCCCCGGACGTCGTCGGTGTCCCGCAGGAGGAGCTGTCCCGCGCCGGCATGCTGCCCTCCTGGGTGGGGGACGAGGCGCTGCACCTGTCGCACCGGTCGAACCTGCTGGCCAAGGAGCCGGACTTCTACCGGCCGCTGTTCGGCCCGCTCTTCGGCGCCGAGCCCGAGGACCTGCCCTACGTCTGGCCCGAGTCCGACGACCTCCCACCGGCGCCGGAGCCTGAGGGCACCCGGGTGTGGGTCGTGCGCCCCCGCGCGCACGGCGAGCTCGGCGCCTGCCTGGCCGCCGGCATGGTGGGGCTGGGCACCCAGTCGGGCATCGACGTCGACGCCACCGGGCTGTCCCCGGCCGAGCTGCGGGCGCTGTCCAAGGAGATCTCCGGACGTCGCCCGGCCAAGGACCTGCGCCAGCTCTCGACCTTCCTCGACGAGGTCCGCCCCGGCGACCCGGTCGCGCTGCCGATCGAGCACGGCGCCGGGCTGCTGGTCGGGGAGGTGGTCGGGGACTACCTGTTCGACGGTCGCGAGCTGCTGCCGCACCGGCGTCCCGCCCGCTGGGACCGCGTCGTCCCGCGCGCCGCAGCCCGCCCGCCGGCCACGTTGCAAGACCCCCGCGCGCTGTTCTCCGTCGTCCTCGACCCCGGCGTCCTGCCGCCGGCGCTGGCCGGCACGACCTACCGCGAGCCGGCGCTCCCGCTGGCCTGAAGGAGGACCTCGTCCGCCCCACCGCTCGCAGGCCCGGGACCCCGCAGGCCTGTCGCGACGACGGTCGACCACGCCTGCGCGTGCAGCCGGCGCAGCTCCAGCCACGGCGCCAGCTCGGCGTCGGAGGGCCAGCCGCGGCTCCCCTGCAGGGTCCCGCCGCGAGCGTGGGAGCGGTGGGGGGCAGGGGGTCCTTTCTCCGGCGTACCGGTGCGGCCCCGATGGGAGCACGTCACGGGGCGGGACGCCGCCGGCGCCCGCCGCCGCGAGGGCCCCGGCGACGGCGACCTCGCAGGCGAACGAGCGCAGCGGCGCGGGCCGCAGGAGCGGGGTCAGCGTCGCCACCCGCGCGACGACCGGCGGCGGCGCCAGGTGGACGACGACGTTGACGCCGTCCCGCAGCACCCGCGCCTCCTCGCAGCGGACCCCGTGCTGCGCCGCCTCCGCCCGGGCGGCGAGCAGGGCCCGCGCCGCCCGGGCGGAGGGGATCATGCGCCGGGTCTACGCACGTTCTGCAGCCGCACCTGGCCGCGCGCGACGAGCTTGCCGTCGTCGGCCCGGGTGAGCAGCACCTGCCAGAGCTGCTGCGTGCGCCCCTGCTGCACCGGCTCGGCGACGACGTCGAGCCGCCCCTCGGTCATCGAGCGGATGAAGTCGGTGTTGTTGTTCACGCCGACGGCGAACTGCCCGGAGTCGGCCACCGCCACGCTGGCCCCGATGCTGGCCGCGGACTCGACGACGGCGCAGTAGAGCCCGCCGTGGACGACGCCCCAGGGGGTGTGCTGCTCGGGCCCGACCTGGACCGTCCCGGTCACGCGGGTGCCGCTGACCTCCCCGACCTCGAACGCGGTGGCGGCGACGAACGGGCTGCCCGACGCCAGGTCGACCGCGGGGATGTCGGCGCTCATGCGGCGTCCCACACCAGGCAGAAGGGGTGTCCCACCGGGTCGGCGTAGACGCGGAAGTCGCCGCCGCCTCCGGGCAGCTTGCGGGCGCCGAGTGCGAGCACCTTCGGCTCGGCCTCCTCGACGTTGGCCACCCGGACGTCGAGGTGGAACTGCTGAGGACGCTCCGGGTCGGGCCAGTCCGGCGGGCGCAGGTCCGGCGCCTGCTGGAAGGCCAGCCGGTACCCCTGACCGGTGACGACGACCCAGTCGTCGCCCGGGGAGCCCTTGCTGACCTCCATCCCCAGCAGGTCGGCGTAGAAGGTCGCGAGCGCGTACGCGTCCGGCGCGTCGATGACGACGGAGTGCAGCTGGCCGATCATGGGCCCATCCTGCGGGGCGGGGGAGGACCCGACCAGCGGGGATCCGGCCGCCCGCCGCGACGATCCGGCCGGCGGGGCAGGATCGTCGGCGTGGACTCCTCGACCGCCCCCCGGCTCGGATCGCTGACCTGGACCTCCGCCACCGAGCGGCCAGAGCTGCTCGCCGCCCCGGTGGTCGCGGCGCTGGGCGCGCTGCACGCCCCGGCGTGGGTCGCCGAGATCAACGCCGACCTGGCCGACACCGCCGCCTTCACCGAGGCCTACGGGGTGCCGCCGGAGGTCTCGGCCAACTGCGTGGTCGTCGCCGCCCGCCGCGCCGGGCAGACCGAGCTGGCCGCGTGCCTGGTCCCGGCGAGCACCCGCGCGGACGTCAACGGCCTGGTGCGGCGCCACCTCGGCGCCCGCAAGGTCTCCTTCGCGCCGCAGGACGTCGCCGTCGCGGAGAGCGGCATGGAGTACGGGGGCATCACGCCGATCGGGCTGCCGCCGTCCTGGCCGGTGCTCGTGGACCCGGCCGTCGCGGCCGCCGAACTGGTGGTGATCGGGTCGGGCACCCGGGGCAGCAAGCTCGCGGTGGCCGGGGCCGCGCTGGCCGCCCTGCCGGGCGCGGAGGTCCTCGAGGGGCTGGGCCGGCCCGTGGCCGAGCCGCCGCGACCGGCCCCGGCCGCGCCGGCGGAGCGGGCTCCCGACGACCGCGACGTCGGCTGGGGCGAGCGACCCGACGAGCACTCGGCCACCGACCGCCGCTACCTCGAGGACCGCCCGCCGCACTGGGGCAGCGACTGAAGAAGGACCCTCCTACTCCCCACCGCTCGCACGCTCGCGGCGGGCCCCTGTGGGAGGGCCGCCCGTCCTCCTCACCGTCCGCACGCTCACGGCGAGCCTCCGAACGGGGCCTGAACCGGGCCGGCACCCGGCCTCGAGCGTGGCGGGAGGCTGAGCGTCAGCGTCGCGGTGGTGGCCGCGGCGGCCAGCCAGGCCGCGGTGTCGGCGTCGACGGCGACCAGCAGCAGGCCGTCGTCGTCCGGCCCGGGCGTGGCCAGGACCGGGGCCCCGGCGGCCACCACCTCGGCGCGCGCGGCGCCCGGCGGCGTCGCCAGGACGTCGACCCGGTCGCCGGGCTGCACCAGCGCGCTGACCGCGAGGTCGGCCGGGCGCACCGGCGCGGCGACCTGCCCGGCGGTGAGCTGCGCGGTCAGTCCCGCGCCGACGAGGGCGGCGTCGGTGAGCGGCTCGCCGGACCGGACGCCGCCGGCCAGATGCCTGCCCGACGAGCGCGGCCGGGTCCTCGACCGCGCCGGCGGGGCGGAGGGCGGGCGGATAGGCGGCGACGGCGACATCGCCGGTCGCGAGGACGGCGCCCGGTGCCAGGTCTGCCGCGGCGACGACGACCGGCACCGTGGCCGGGGCTCCGGCCGGCGCCGGCGCGGGGCGCAGCGCCAGGACCAGCGCGGTGACGACGAGCAGCGCGGCGAGCACCTGCCGGGCCGTGTGCAGCGGCCGGCGCGGGCGGCGGAGACGGACCATGCATCCACGCTGGCCGCCCGCGGTCCGTGGCGGGGCGGCGGACGCCGGGTTGTGGAGAGCGCGCCCGCCTGTGGACCGGGGGTCAGCCGGCGGCGGCCTTGCTGCCCGAGGAGGCGCTGGAGCCGCTCGACGAGCTCGAGGAGGACGAGGAGGTCGAGCTGCTGCTGGCGGCGGGCGCCGCGTCCTTCGTGCCGTTGGACGACGAGCCGGACTCGCTCGACGACGCCTTGGAGCGGCTGTCGGTGCGGTAGAAGCCCGAGCCCTTGAAGACCACGCCGACCGAGCCGTAGACCTTGCGCACCGCGCTGCTGCACTCGGGGCACTCGCTCAGCGGGGCGTCGGTGAAGCTCTGCACCACCTCGAACTGGTGCTTCCCGTCGGGGTTGGTGCAGGCGTACTGGTACGTGGGCACGGTGCGGGCACTCCTCGTCGGACGGGCCGGGCTGGCACTCACACCCGGCGACTGCCAATGATGCGCGCCGCGGCGGCGTCCGTCCACGTTCCGAGGGGGAGCGTTCCGCCGACTGCGTCCGCGACCGCCTGCGGACCGGGACGCGAGAGCCGCGAGCCCCCCGATGTGGCAGGGTGCCGCAGTGCTGCCCTCGACGATCGCGTCCACCGACTACCACACCGACGGCGAGGTCGATCGCTCCCCGTGCGGGTCGGGCACCTGCGCCCGCCTGGCCGTGCTCGCCGACGAGGGCCGGCTGCCGGCAGGCACCGTGCTGCCGCACGACTCCATCGTCGGCAGCACCTTCACCGGCACGGTGCTGGACACCGTGGACGTCCACGGGCGCCGGGCGGTGCTCCCGCGGGTGACCGGGATGGCCTACCGCACCGGCGAGCACGTGTTCTCGGTCGATCCGCACGACCCGTTGGTCCCCGGGTTCGTGCTGCGGTGAGGGTCCTCGACGCGGACGCCGTCGCCGCGCTCGGCCCGGTCGCCGCGGTGCGGGCGATCACCGACGCACTGCGCGGCGGGCTCGACCCCGCCACCGACCCGCCCCGCGCGGCGGTCGGCCTCTCCCACGGGCAGTTCCTGCTCATGCCCTCGGAGACGCCGGCCGCGGCCGGGGTGAAGGTCGTCACCGTCGCGCCGGACAACCCGGCCCGCGGCCTGCCCCGCATCCAGGCCGCCTACCTGCTGTTCGACCGGGAGACCCTGGCCCTGCGGGCGGTGCTCGACGGCGCGGCGCTGACCACGCTGCGCACCCCGGCGGTCTCGGTCGCCGCCGTCCTCCCGGCCCTGCCCGAGCGACCGCTGCACGTGGCCGTGGTCGGCGCCGGACCGCAGGCGGTCGGGCACGTCGCCACGCTGGCCGCCGTCCGCCCGCTGGCCGGCGCCACCCACCTGGTCCGGGACCCGTCCCGGACGCCGCTCGCGGCAGTCGCCCTCGGGACCGTGCGGGCCGACGAGGTGCTCTGCGCCGCGGACGTCGTCGTCTGCGCGACCTCGGCCCGCGCGCCACTGTTCGACTCGGCTCTGCTGCGCGACGACGCCGTCGTCGTCGCGGTCGGCTCGCACGAGCCCGACGCCCGCGAACTGGACGCGGCGCTGCTGGGCCGGGCCACCGTGGTGGTCGAGGACGTCGCCACCGCGCTGCGCGAGGCCGGGGACGTGGTGCTGGCGATCGCCGACGGCGCGCTGACCGCCGCCGACCTCGTGCCGATGCGCGACGTCATGACCGGCGGGACCGAACCGCCGGCCGGCCGGCCGCTGGTGTTCAAGAGCGTCGGGATGTCCTGGCAGGACCTCGTCGTCGCGGAGGCGGTCCTCGCCGCGTCCGGCTGACCGGCCGCGCCGACGTCCCGACGCGAGGCCTACGGGACGGGCTCGACCGCGCGTGGGGGCGACGGGGACGGGATGCGCGCCGGGTCCGGGCGCTGCCGGCCCGGGACGGCGGTCAGCACCACCAGGCTGGCGAGCAGGACCGCCATGCCGGCCCACCCCAGGGCCGGCAGCCGTTCGTGCAGGACGAGGACGGCGATGACCGCGGCGACGGCGGGCTCGAGCAGGGAGAGCGAGGTGGCGGTGCTCGCGGGGACGGCGGCCAGACCCCGGCCGAACAGCACGTAGCCGAGGAACATCGGCACGAGGGCGAGGTAGGCCACGGCCGCGACATTGGACCAGGACGCGACGATGGGCGCGCCGGTGAGCAGCAGCACCGGCAGCAGCAGCACGCCGCCGGCCCCGAAGACGACGCCCATGACCGGGCGGGTGGGCAGTCCGCGGCGCATCACCCGCCCGGCGCCCCAGGAGTAGACGGCGTAGGTCAGGCCGGCCACCAACCCCAGGGCGATGCCCAGCACGGGCCGCGCACCGGGACCGCCGGTCGCCGCCTCCTCGCCGGCGCGGGCGACGGCCAGTGCCAGCACGCCGACCACGCCGGCAGTGGCGCCGAGCGCCCAGCGGCGGGACAGCGGCCGGCGGTCGACGACGCGCTCGATCAGGGCGGCCGCCATCGGCGCCGAGCCGATGGACACGACCGTACCGACCGCGACCCCGGCCAGGCGCATCGAGGTGTAGAAGGCCAGCGGGTACACCGCCACCGCGACGGCGGACACCGCCAGCGTCCGCCACTGGGCGACCAGACCCGCGCGGTGGGCACGCACCACGCCGAGCGCGGTCGCCGCCTGCAGCAGGCCGCCGACGCCCATCGCCGCCGCCCCGACCGCCAGCGACCCGACACGGGGAGCCAGCGCCGCCGCGGTGCCCGTCGTGCCCCACAGCACGGCCGCCGCCAGGACGCACACGCTGCCGTGGGTCGCGCCGGGCCTCACCGCGCCGCCCCGCCGGTGGCGGCGGCCACCAGTTGCAGGGCCGGCTCGCGGACCCGGTGCAGCCGGCGGGAGTCGCCCTCCAGCCCGGCCCGGGCCATCGCCCCCTCGAGCAGGAAGGACAGCTGCTCGGCCAGGTCGGCGACCCGCTCGGCCGGCAGCCCGTCGACCTCGGCGAGGTGGGCGGCCAGCAGCGCCTCGACCTCCTCCTTGTGCCGGCGCACCAGCTGCCGCCCGGGGGCGCCGGCGGGCAGCTCGGCCGCCGCGTTGAGCAGCCCGCACCCGCGGAACCCGTGCCGGTGGGCCAGCTCGGCGTGGTCGACGTAGGCGTCGAACACCGCGGCGATCCGCTGGAGGGGGTCGGTGGCGTCGGCCAGCCGGCGGCGGTAGAGGCCCAGCCACTCCTCGTGCCGCGCCTCGAGGTAGGCCAGGACCAGGTCGTCCTTGCCGGCGAAGTTGTTGTACAGGCTCATCTTCGCCACGCCCGCGGCGGCGGTGATGGTGTCGATCCCGGTGCCGGTGACCCCGTGGTCGTAGAAGCACTCCGCTGCCGCCGCCAGCAGCCGGGCCCGGGCCGAGCCGCGGGACGGCTTCGCCGGCGGCTGGGTCGCCACGGCCTGCTGCGGTCCACGGTCGGACACGGACGGCTCCCTCGTTTCGGCGAGCTGGGTAGACCAGTCTACCCAGCTCGGTCGTGCGCGGCGCGGCCGGCGCTCACGGCTCGCTCGGCAGCGGCCTCGGAGGCCACTCGAGCAGCCGGGCACCGAGCACGGCCGCCTGCAGGGAGAACCGTTGATCGGGCCGCGACACGTGGTGGCCGGTCAACTGGGCGACGCGGGCCAGCCGGTAGGTGACGGTGCGGACGGAGACGTGCAGCCGGCGGGCGGCCTCGGTGGCGACGTCACCGGCGTCGAAGTAGCCCTGAAGCGTGTCGATCAGGACGTCCGCGCCGCCCCGGACGCGCTCCAGCGGGCCGAGGACGTCACGGACCAGGTCCACGATCGCCGCCTGGTCACGCCCGAGGACCCGGTACACCAGCAGGTCGCGGGCGTGCACCACGTCGGCGTCCAGGCCCAGCCGGTCGGCGACGGCCAGAGCCTCCCGGGCCTCCTCGTAGCTGCGGGGCACACCCCACACGCCGGGGAAGGCGCGGCCGGCGGCCACCCGCCACCGGCCGGGGGTGCGCAGCCGCCGCAGGTCCTGCTGCAGCAGGGCGCCGATGTCGGCGCCGCGGGAGGCGGCGCCCGCAGCCGTGTCCGCGCCGGGCACCACGACGACGATGCGGCCGTCCTTGACCGCGACCAGCACCTCCCGGTCACCGAACCGGTCCACCACGGCTCGTTCCAGGGCGGTGGCAGCGCGGTCGACGGTGGCCTCGGCGTCGCGTGCGGCGACCAGCGCGACGTGGTGCGGCTTGCCCAGGTCGATGCCGAAGGGCTCGGCGCGCTCCACCATCCGGGAGACGTCGGCGTCACCGCGCAGCAGGTCGTCGACGAACTCGGCCCGGACGGCCTCCTCGCGGCGGATCATCTCCCGGCGCTCGGCCTGGTGGCCGTCGACGAGCACGCCGACGGCGTCGTCGAGGACGCGCAGCACGGCCTCGGCGGCGGCGCGGACCTTCTCCGGATCGCTGGAGCGTGCGACCACCGGCAGGTGCCGCCACAGCCGCCACGCCGCGGACAGGTACAGGTCCACCGCGCGGCGCGCGCCGACACCCTGCGCGGCCGCGCGCCGGCCGAGCTCGCGGACCGCGTCGAGCTCCCACGCCTCGGCGCCACGCCCGTGGATGGCGGCGTCGGCCAGCAGTGGCAGGTACTCCCCGAGCAGGTCGGCCGGCGCCTGCACGGCGGCCGCGGCCGAGTTCCCGACCGAGGCGAGCCACTCCTCCGGCGCCGCGGCGGCTGGGCCGGTGGGCGGACGTGCGGCGTTGCGGGTCATGAGGCACTCCTTTCTCCCCCGCGCGATCGGCAAGCGGGCCGGTGCTGTGGCGTCGTGGCTTGCCGGGGATCGGCAAGGTCAGCGTGCCGCATCTGACCGGGTGGACCCGTAGCGGGCGGTCCCGATGGCGGGGATGGTCGAGGTCGGCGAGGAGGTGGCCGTGCTCAGCGATCACGAGCAGCGCGTGTGGGACGACATCGAAAGGTTCTGGGCCGAGGACGCCGAGGAGCCCCCCGCCGCCCGCATGGCGGACGTCCCGCCGCGGTCGACGCCGCGGACGCTGGAGGACGCGCCCGTGCTGGTCATCGGCAGCTTCTGGGCCGCCGTCCTCCTCGTCCTCTTCGGGGTCCACGCCGCAGGGCTGGCGCTGTTCGCCACGGCCGCGCTGGGGTCGGCGTTGTGGCGCTACTGGCCGCTGCTGAGCGGCAGCGCGCCCGGCGGGCCGCCCCCAGGGGAGCCGTCGACCACGGGCCGGGCCGCGCGGTGGCCGAGGGAGAAGCCCTGGCGCCGGCGCCTGCGGCGCCGGGGGGACGGCGGATGAGCACCACCTCGAGCGCCCCAGGCCGCGCTGCCGGGGTCCGCCGACGGGGGGACGTCCGAGAGGAGAGATCGCGATGACCGGTCAGCGAGCGGGCGGTGACGTCGCCGCCATCGACGGCGGAGTGCCGCGGGCACCGCTGCCCCCGCGGTCCACCGCGCCGGCCGCCCTCGCCGTCCACGGCCGGGGGTCCGGTGTCCTGACCGCAGCGCACGTGATGAACCCGCGGCCACCCGCCGCCGACGAACGCACCTCCCTGTGGGGCGCGTGGGCACGGTTGCGGGGACCGGACAACCGGCACCTCGTCGTCGTGGACCACCAGCTGCACCCGGTCGGTGTGCTGGACGACCGCGAGCTCGCGCTGGCCTGGCCGCCCGGCCCGTTCGGCGCGCAGCGGATCCCCCTGCGTCGGCTGGTGCACCGAGGACCGCGACCGCAGGTGCGTCCCGGGGACGACCTGGCGACGGTGGCCCGGACCATGCTGCTCGCGCACACCGACGCGGTCCCCGTGGTCGACGACGACGGCCGGTTGCTGGGTCTGGTCACCGCCCGGCACTGCGTGGAGCTGGTGGCCCGCCGCCTGGCGACGTAGGCGCCCACCGCGAGCCGGCGATGGAGTCGGTCGCCCTGGTGACGACGGCGACCGTCGTGGTGGGCCCAGCCGGCCGGCGGGAACGGTCCGGTCACCGCGGACCGGGCGTCCGGTGGCCGTTGAGCGCCCGAGTGGGCGCCGGCGCTCCCGTGGGCGCCGGCGCCCACCGGTGGCTGTGGTCGGCCGGGTCGGCGTCGGTGGCGATCGCCTCGAGCCGTGCGAGGTCGGCCGGGTGCAGGCCCGGCGTCGTGCGGAGCGCGTGGAGCAGCAGGTCGATCTGGCGGCGCAGCGCCGGCGCGTGCTCGGGCCGGCCGGCGGTCTCGACGTGGGCGATGAGCATGCGCAGCACGCGCAGCAGCGCGGCGGCGACCTGCGGCTGCGCGGGGGCGGCGTGGCGGAGCTGGTCGACGCCGTGCGCGACGTACTCCGCGCCGGACAGCTGCCAGGGCCGTAGCAGCAGCCGCCCGCCGGGGCCGGTGACCGCGTCGGCCGGGGCGGGGGCGGTGAGGATCCGGCGGAGCAGGCTGCCGATCCGCACGGTCACCTCGACGGCGGTGGTCGGGTCGTTGATCGCCGTGCTCAGCGCGCGCAGGCCGATGTCGACCAGCTGCCGCAGGGCGAAGTCGACGTCGCACTGCATCGTCCGGACGTCGTCGATGAGCACCGTGGCCGCCAGCCGCCGCGCCACCGCACCGGCGTCGGCCGGCGCCGGCCACACCGTCACCAGGGGCTCACCGGCGTGCACGTAGGCGCCGGTCCGGGTGTCCAGCCGCACGGTGGTGCGCGGTGGCACGGCGGCCAGCAGCCGGTCGCTGGGCGCCTGGGTGATCCAGCCGTCGCGCGGCGCGGGCACCGTCAGCACGCGACCACCGACCGGCGGGGTGCGCGCCGCGGTCGGCCGCCCGGTCCCGGTGTCCTGCTGGGCCGCCCGCAGGACGTGCCGGCCCTCCTCGCTGATCCGGCGGACGACCTCGCCGACCTGCAGGCCGTGGGCCAGGTGGTCCAGGTGGGCCACGATGAGCAGGACGGTCACCACGGTGAGCACGACGGCGACGGTCAGCGAGACCCGGGGCGCCGGGCCGGTGGCGTCGCCGTCGACGCGGCGCAGGATCAGCACGCAGTAGACGAAGGTGGCGATCAGCAGGCCGATGACGACCTGGCTGAGCCGATCGCGGATGAACGAACGCATCACCCGGGGGCTGAACTGGCTGCTGGCCAGCTGCAGGCTGACCACGGTCAGGGGGAACACCACCCCGGCGGTGGTGATGGTCGCGCCGGCCACGGTGCTCAGGAGCCAGGTGGCGGTGCTGCTGGGCATCGTCAGGGTCCCCGGGACGGCCCGCTCGCCCACGGCCCGGTCCACCGCTCCGGCGACCTCGGCCACGCCGATGCCGGCGACCACGAGCAGGGCCGGCAGGGCGAACAGGCTCTCCCGGAACCGGTAGGCCGCCGCCGCGGCGCGCATCGGCAGCGGCGGCCGCGCGGTGCCGCTCACCGGCACACCCGTCGCGGTCGGCGCGCCGCGGGGCGGCGCGTCGTCGTCCGCGGCCGCCCCCACGTCCGCGGGTCCCGCGGCCGCGGGAGCCCGGTGTCGGCCGGGTCGACGGCGACCGGATCGGCGAGTCTGGCGAGCTGGAGCGAGCGGGCCACGCGGCGACGGCCGCCGGTGCGGACGACCAGCCGGGCTCCGCGCATCCGGCAGCGGCGGTGCGCCTGGGCCAGCACGGCGACCCCGGCGGCGCCGAGGAAGGTCACCTGCCCGAGGTGGACGAACAGTTCGCGCAGGCCGGGCCGGCGGGCCTGCGAGGTGAGGCAGAGCTCGAGCACAGGGGCGGTGGAGGTGTCGACCGCGCCGACGACCTCGACGACGACGCGGCCGGGGCGGGGGTCGGGGACGGTGCGCACCGACAGCAGCAGCCGCTCGTGATCGGGAACGGGCCGGTGGGCGGGGGGGTACGGCACGGAGCGACTCCAGGGCGGGATTGAACCCACCCGCCGGCGGCTGGGGGTGGCCGCCGACGGGTGGGCGTGCGGGGCGGTCAGCGCAGCGGGTCGAACGGGGCCAGTTCCGGTGGGGCCTCGCCCTTGAGCACGGTCTCGGCGACCAGTTGCCCGGTGACCGGTCCCAGCGTGATGCCCCACATGCCGTGGCCGCCGGCGACGAACACCCGCGGGGAGGCGGTGGCGCCGACCAGCGGCAACCCGTCGGGGGTGCACGGGCGGGAGCCGACCCACTCGTTGCGCCGCTCGTCCAGGTCCACCCCGGTCAGGAACGGGCGGACGGCGTCGACGATCGCGGTGACGCGGCGCGGGTCCAGTGGCGCGCCGTGGCGGCGGAACTCCATCATCCCGGCCACCCGCAGCCGCCCGCCGAGCGGCGTGCAGGCCACCCGCTGGGTCGGGAAGTACAGCGGGCCCCGGGGCATCCGCTCCACCGGCACGCTGAAGCTGTAGCCGCGCCCGGCCTGCACCGGGCACCGCACGCCGAACCGGCCGGCCAGCCGGCCGAGCTCGGCGCCGGTGGCGAGCACGACCGCGTCGCGCCGCTGCCGGTGGCCGCTGGTGGTGACGACGGCGACCTGGCCGCCGGCGTGCTGCACATCGGCCACGCCGACACCCTCGACCAGCTCGCCGCCGCGGGAGCGGACCGCGTGGGCCAGGGACCGCACGAACTCCGGTGGGTGCAGGTACCGCTGGCCGTGGATCTGCACGGCCGCACCCACCCGGTCGGTCAGCGCCGGCTCCATCGCCCGGGCCCGCCAGCCGGTGATCGGATGGCCGCTGACGTCCTGGCCGGCGTCGCGGATGGCCTCCAGCTCGGCGCAGAGCCGCTCGGCCTCGCGTTCGCGGCGGAAGCAGGCCAGGAAGGGCCGCGCCGGGTGGGTGACGGCGGCCACCCCGGCGGCGGCGAGGACGTCGAAGGCCTCCAGCGCCCGTTCGTTCAGCGGCACGTACGCGGCCATCCCGGCCTGCCACCGTCGTGCGGTGCTGTGGGCGACGAACCCGGTGAGGAAGCGCAGCAGCGTGCGGTCCGCGCGGAGCGGCAGGTACACCGGCGAGCGGGGACCGAGCACCGCGCGCAGCCCGTACCGCAGCACCGCCGGCTCGGGCAGCGGCGCGGTCAGGGCCGGGGTCAACCACCCGGCGTTGCCCCACGAAGCGCCGGCGCCGACGGCGTCGCGCTCGTAGACGGTGACCTGCACGCCGGCCTCCTGCAGGAACCAGGCGCACGAGAGGCCGACCATGCCGCCGCCGACGACCGCGACCTGCCGCGGGGAGCCGGGCACGAACACCGGACCGTGCTGGGACGAGGACATGCCCGCTCCTTCCCCGGCGACCGGAGCGCCGGGACGGGTCGACCGGGCAGCGACCGGCACGCGATCTGCCCCGACGCCGACGCAGGTGCGGTGGTGGACGGTGGCTGCCCAGCAGGTGGATGGCTGGAGGCGGGCCGCGCCGGGACACGCGGCCGCGGCGCGGACCGCTCAGCGGCTCTGCTGGCAGGAGACGCAGGCAGCGGCGAAGGGCCGGAACTCCAGCCGCTCGGCGGGGATGGCGGCCGCGCAGTGCACGCACACGCCGTACGTGCCGGCGGCGATCCGCTCCAGCGCCGCGTCGATGTCCTCGATGGTGCGCAACAGGGTGGCCGCGCGGTTGACCGCGACCGGGTCCGGCACCGAGGTGGCCATCTCGGTCAGGGCCAGCTCGCGCTGCCGGACGCAGTCGGCCCGCTGCGCCTCCAGCAGGGTCCGGAAGGGCGCCCAGTCCGTGGCCTGGGACGTGGTGGTGGGGGTGGTGAGCGCGGTCATGGAGGTCTCCTGGGATGACGAGAAACGCGTCCCACCGGGAGCGGGACGCGCAGGACGAGGACCGGACGACCCGGACGGGTCAGGGCCTCGTCGGTGGCGCTCGGTCCTGACTGCGTCGCAGCACGTCCAGGCCGCGCAACCCGCGAGCCCGCAGGCTCAGCGCCAGGGCCAGCAGTTCGCCGCCGGTCACCGGCGAGTGCCGGCGCGTGGGTGACTCGGCGGGGACGACGGCAGCGGCCGGGTCGGGCGCCCGCAGGGTCAGCGCGTCCACCGGAGTCACCCCTCCTCTCGTCGGTCAGTGCGTGTCCGCACGGGCCGGGCCGGCTGGAGCAGGTGGCACCAGGCCGGCCGGCCTGCGGCGATGACCGGGTCGAGCACCGCCGCCGCACGGACACGTGGCGCCCGGCAGCCGAGGCCTGCGAGAACGGGGATGTGCCACGCCCTCCGCGGACCTGAGCCCACCATGCCCGCGCGCTGCTGACCGGGACACGGCAGCGGCCGGTGAACTCACGGGGTCGGACCTTGCCGACGACCGGCAACGAGCCCGGGTGGGAGACGGCGGTGCGAGGTCCGCCGCACCCGTGCTGCGTCGCCGGCCGGTCCACCTGTGTGGCGGGGGAGGAACCGCCGCGCGGACCTGCAGGTCCGCAACCCATGGCTGCACCCGGCCGGACGGGCGGCCACCCCTGCGCCGGGGCAGGATCCAGGGGTCCCCGACCCCCGCAGGAGAGCGCCGCCGTGACCGAACCCCGCCCGCCGTTCCCGCCGTTCGACCGCGACAGCGCGCTCGCCAAGGTCCAGGCCGCCGAGGACGCCTGGAACAGCCGCGACCGGCACCGCGTGAGCCTGGCCTACACCGAGGACTCGGTTTGGCGGAACCGCGACGAGTTCCTCACCGGCCGGGCGGAGATCGTGGCGTTCCTGACCCGCAAGTGGGAGCGGGAACGGGACTACGTGCTGCGCAAGAGCCTGTGGGGCTTCACCGACGACCGCATCGCCGTCCGGTTCCAGTACGAGTGGCACGACGACGGCGGCCAGTGGTTCCGCAGCTACGGCAACGAGCTGTGGGAGTTCGACGAGCGCGGCCTGATGCGCCGCCGCGAGGCCAGCATCAACGACGTCCCGATCGCCGAGACCGACCGCCGCTGGCACGGTCCGCGGGCGGACGACGAGCGCGGCCCGGAGCACGACATCCCGCTGCGCTGACCTCCGCGCCGAGGGGTGACCGCCGCCCGGCCGGAGCAGGGGCGCCCACCAGTACCGTCCCGGATGTGGCGCAGCGGTGGCTCGACGAGGAGCAGCAGCGGGTCTGGCGGACGTGGCTGAGCGTCGCCGAGCTGCTGCCGCGGGTCCTCGACGCCCAGCTCCAGCGCGACGCCGGGCTCAGCCACGCCGCCTACGTCGTCCTGGCCATGCTGTCCGAGGCGCCCGGCCGCAGCCGGCGGATGAGCGACCTCGCGCGGCGGGCCAACCAGTCGCAGAGCCGCCTGTCGCACACCGTCGCCCGCCTGGAGGAGCGCGGCTGGGTGCGCCGCGAGCCCTCGCCCGAGGACGGGCGGGGGAACGTCGCCGTCCTGACCGACGCCGGGTGGGACGTCGTCCGGTCGGTCGCGCCCGGCCACGTGGACGCCGTCCGCGCGGCGCTGTTCGACCCGCTCACCGACGAGCAGACCCGCGCCCTCGGGGACGCCCTGCAGGCGGTGCTCGAGCGGCTCGACCCCGACCACAGCCTGCGCCTGCGAGGTGCGGACGCCGGCTGACCGACGCTCGCGGCGCGCTCGGGGTCGCCGTCCTGGCTCACCGACGCGCGTCCTGGCTCACGGTCGACGGTGAGCCAGGACGCAGGACGATCAGGTGACCTGATCATCGACGGGGGGAGAGGACGGGGTCCTCTTTCAGCGGCCGAGGTGGCGGTACCGGTGCAGGCGGGTGCGGAAGCGCTCGCCGTCGTCCCGCCCGAGCAGGTTGGCCAGCTCCTCGCCGAGCACCCGCCCCAGCCGCCGGCAGAACTCGACCGGCTCGTCGGCGGCGTCCGGCCGCTCGGGGACGACGCGGTCGACGATCCCGGCCCGCCACAGGTCGGTCGCCCGCACCCCCTGGTGCGCGGCCATCTCGCCGGCCCGGTCGACGGTGCGG
Organism: Geodermatophilus sp. SYSU D01176; assembly: GCF_054050015.1. Lineage (NCBI taxonomy): Bacteria > Bacillati > Actinomycetota > Actinomycetes > Geodermatophilales > Geodermatophilaceae > Geodermatophilus > Geodermatophilus sp. SYSU D01176. The sequence goes on from NZ_JBJGYN010000006.1 coordinate 25,630, forward strand.
TGCACGATCGCCGAGGCGCCCTCCGGCGGCAGCGGGCCCAGCCAGCCGCTGGCCGCGGCGAGCACCCGGTCGGCCGGCACCAGCGCGAGCGCGCCACCGCCGGTGCCCTGACCGAGCAGCACCGCGAGCGTGGGCGCCCGCAGCATCACCAGGTCCTGCAGGCAGCGGGCGATCTCGGCGGCCAGCCCGCCCTCCTCGGCCTCCTTCGACAGCGCCGCGCCGGGGGTGTCGATCAGGGTGACCAGCGGCAGCCGCAGTTCGGCGGCCAGCCGCATGCCGCGCCGGGCCTCGCGCAGCGCGGCCGGCCCGAGCGGCGCCGACAGCGACTGCCCGCGCCGGTCCTGGCCGAGGACGACGCACGGCGCGCCGCCGAAGCGGGCCAGCGCGAGCAGCAGCCCGGGGTCCTTCTCGCCGGCGCCGGTGCCCGACAGGCCGACGACGTCGGTGGCCGCGGTGCGCAGCAGCCGTCGCACCCCGGGCCGCTCCTCGCGGCGGGAGGCGGTGACGATCTGCCAGGCGCTGCGCCCGTCCTCGGGGTCGTCGGCGTCGGTGCCGTCCTCCGGCGTGGGCGGCTCCGCGCTGGCGACGTCGCGGTGCCAGGTCTGCCGGGCGGCCAGCACCCGCAGCGCCCGGTCGGCGACCTCGGCGATCTCCTCGTGCGGGACGACGGCGTCGATCAGCCCGTGCTCGGCGAGGTGCTCGGCGGTCTGCACGCCCTCGGGGAACTGCTCGCCGTAGAGCGCCTGGTAGACCCGCGGGCCGAGGAAGCCGATCGCGGCGCCGGGCTCGGCGATGGTCACGTGGCCGAGCGACCCCCACGAGGCCAGGACGCCGCCGAACGTGGGGTGCCGCAGGTAGACCAGGTAGGCCAGCCCCGCCTCCTTGTGCCGGGCGATCGCGGCGGTGATCCCGATCATCTGCAGGAAGGCGACGGTGCCCTCCTGCATCCGGGTGCCGCCGGACACCGGGGCGGCCAGCAGCGGCAGCCCCTCCTCGGTGGCCCGCTCGACCGCGGCGATGAGCCGCTCCGCGGCGGCCACGCCGATCGACCCGGCCAGGAAGCCGAACTCCCCGGCGATCACCGCCACCCGCCGGCCGCGGAGCAGCCCCTCCCCGGTGATGATCGACTCGTCCTGCCGCGTGGCCTCCGCCGCCCGGGCCAGTTCGGCGGCGTAGGACTGCGGCACGTCCCGGGCCGGGACGGGGGAGTCCCAGCTCTTCCAGGAGCCCGGGTCGAGCACCAGGTCCCGCAGCGCGCGGGCGTCCAGGGATCGGGTCACTGGGCCAGCCAGGCGCGGATCGCCTCGTTCGACGCGCCCAGCACCGGCGGCGCGGCGTGCTCACGCCGGGTGGTCTCGGTCTCGCCGTCCGGCCCGGGGGAGAAGAAGCGCAGCGGCGGGCCGGGCAGCTGCAGCCGGCCGAGCGTCTGGTGCTCGACGTCGACCAGCAGCCCCTGCGACAGCGTCTGGTTCCAGCCGTAGACCTCGTCGAGGGTGCGCACCTTGCCCGCCGGGACGCCGGCTCCCGCGAGGCGGGCGAGCAGCTCCTCGGGCGTCAGGTCGGCGAAGGTCCGTTCCAGCAGCTCGATCACCTGGTCGCGGTGGTCGACGCGCTCGCCGTTGGTGGCCAGACCGGGCGCCTCGGCGTCCAGGCCGAACTCGGTGCACAGCCGCCGCCACAGCCCCTCCGACCCGCAGGAGAGCTGCACGCTGCCGCCCTTGCAGTGGAACAGGCCGTAGGGCGCGATCGAGGGGTGGTGGTTGCCCTGCGCGCGGCCGACCTCGCCGGCGACCGTCCACCGGGTGCCCTGGAAGGCGTGCACGCCGACGATCGCCGCCAGCAGGGAGGTGCGCACCACCTGGCCGCGGCCGGTGCGCTGCCGCTCGACGAGCGCGGCGAGCACCCCGTACGCGCCGTACATGCCGGCCAGCAGGTCGGCGATCGGGACGCCGACCCGCTGCGGGTCGTCGGGGCCCGAGCCGGTCAGCGACATCAGCCCGCCCTCGCCCTGCGCGATCTGGTCGTAGCCGGCCCGCCCGCCCTCGGGCCCGTCGTGGCCGAAGCCGCTGATGGAGAGCACGACCAGCCGCGGGTTGAGCTGCTCCAGCACGTCGGTGCCGAAGCCGAGGCGCTCCAGGGTGCCGGGGCGGAAGTTCTCCAGCAGCACGTCGGCGCGGCGGACGAGCTCGCGCAGGAGCTCCTTGTCGCCGTCGTCCTTCAGGTCGAGGGTGACCGACTCCTTGTTGCGGTTGGTCGACAGGAAGTACGTCGACTCCCGCTCGGCACCCTCCGGGTGGAGGAAGGGCGGGCCCCAGCCGCGGGTGTCGTCCCCGCTGCCGGGGTTCTCCACCTTGATGACGCGGGCGCCGAGGTCGCCGAGCATCATCCCGGCGTGCGGCCCGGCGAGGGCGCGGGTCAGGTCGACGACGAGGACGCCGTCCAGGGGTCCGGGCACGGGTGCCTCCCTCTCGTGGTCTACAGCCAGCCGGGCACGACGAACACGAGCCAGGCGAGCAGGGGTCCCACGACGACGACGATCGTCGCGTAACCCAGGATCTGCTTGTAGAAGCGGTCCTTGTCGACGCCCTGGGCGGCCGCCAGGACCAGCGCGCCGTTGGTGGAGAACGGGCTGACGTCGACGATCGTCGAGGCGACCGAGAGCGCCACGATCACACCCACCGCGCCGATCTCGCCGGCGAGGAGGAACGGCACCGCGAGCGAGATGGCCACGCCGATGATCGCCGTCGACGAGGCGAAGGCCGACACCACGCCGCCGATGTAGGCCAGCAGCAGCGCCACGACCAGCGGCACGCCGAGGCCGGTGACCCCCTCGCCGACGTAGTCGATGGTGCCCGCCTCCTGGAGCACGAACACGAAGGTGAGCACGCCGGCGATCAGCAGCACGGTGGACCAGCTGATCTGGCTGACCGCGCCCTTGTGCCGCTGGGCGGAGAACAGGGCCAGGACGACGGCGACGGTGATCGAGACGAACCCGATGTCGAGGTCGAAGCCCAGGGCCAGGACGGCCAGCACGATGAGGCCGACCAGTGTGAGGACCTGCTCGAAGGTGACCGGCTGCGGCCGGTCGGGGTGGTCCTCGTGGCCGTCGTCCCCGCCCACGGCGGGACCGGGCGCCGCGCCGTGGCCGCGCACCTCGGGCCCGCGTCCGGAACCGTGCTCGGCGTGGACCTCCTCCGCCGCCGGGGCGGTCGAGACCTTGCGCCCGATGAGCTGACGTCCGCCGAACAGGACGAAGAGGACCGCCGCGATCGCCAGGTTGAAGAACAGGCTGCCGAGGAACACCGCGACGGCGCTGTCGGGTAGTCCCTCGGTCTCCACGATCTCGTTGACCGTGACGCCGTAGACGCTGATCGGGGAGAAGCCACCGCCCTGGGCGCCGTGGATGACCATCATGCCCATGAGCAGCGGGTTGATCCCGTGCCGCGCGGCGAAGCCGAGCGCGATCGGCGCGATGATCGCCACCGCGGCGGGGGAGAGGGCGCCGATCGCCGTCAGCAGCGCGGTGACGAAGAACATCACCCAGGGGATGGCGGCGACGTGGCCGCCGACCAGCCGGACCGCGCCTCTCACGAGCAGGTCGACGGTGCCGTTGTTCTGCGCGATCGCGAACAGGTACGTGACGCCGATCAGGGTCAGGACGAGCTCGGCGGGGAAGCCGCCGAGGATGTCGTCGGTGCTCAGCCCCACCGACAGCGTGCCGACGACGAAGGCGGCGACGAACGCGAGCGCGCCCATGTTGATGGGCAGGAACGTCGCGATCGCGAAGATCACGACGAGCGCCAGGATGGTGACGATCTCCGGTGACACGAGGAGCTCCTACGGCGTCGGAGGGCTGGACACCCGCTTCAGTGGATCAGTGGCCTAGCCACTGACGCGGGGGACACTGTGTCATGGACCACGCCACAGCATGCAGGGAGGTGATCGTGTCCGCGCCCGGTGAGCCCACCGCGATGCCCCCCGACGGCCTGCAGCCGCTCCGCCGGTCCCCGCGCCTGTACGAGCAGGTGGTCCAGCAGCTGATCGCCTGGGCGGACGCGGGCGGCCTCGGACCGGGGGACCGGCTGCCGGCCGAACGGGACCTCGCCGCCCGGCTGGGGGTCAGCCGCGCGACCCTGGCCCAGGCCCTCGTCGCCCTGGAGGTGACCGGCGTGGTGTCGGTCCGCCACGGCGACGGCACCGTCCTGCTCGCCGCGCCGCGCACCGAGGCGGTGCTGGCGGCGCTGCGCGCGCGCCGCGACGACCTGGGCGACGTCATCGAGGCACGGCAGGCGCTCGAGGTCCGCCTGGCGGCTCTGGCCGCGCACCGCCGCACCGAGGCCGACCTCGCCGAGATCGACGCCGCACTGGAGGCGATGGCCGAGGACGTACGGGCCGGTGGGCGCGGGGTCGGCGGGGACGAGCGGTTCCACGCGGCGGTGACGGCGGCCGGTCACTCACCGCTGCTCGGCCGGCTGATGGCCGAGATCGCCGACCTGGTCCGGGACAGCCGGATCCAGTCGCTGTCCCAGGACGGCCGCCCGTCGCGCAGCCTGGCCGGCCACCGCGCGATCGCCGAGGCCATCCGGGCGGGAGACGCACCGGCGGCCGCGGCCGCGATGACCGCGCACATCGACCTGGTCTCCGACGTCCCCCTGCTCGCCGCCGAGGACGGCTGAGACGGCGGCCGGGATCAGGCCAGGTCGAGCCAGCCGCCCGAGGGGGTCACCACGGCGGTGACCCGCCGGTCGTGCGGCTCCACGGGCAGCTCGTCGACCAGTTCGTCGTCGAAGACGAGGGCCACCAGCCGGGCGCCGGGCCGCACGTGCTGCAGGGCCCGGTCGTAGTAGCCGCCGCCGCGGCCCAGGCGCACCCCGGTGCGGTCGACCGCCACCGCGGGGACGACGACGACCTCGGCGGCACCGATCGCGGTGGCCCCCAGGCGTGGTCCGACCGGCTCCAGCAGGCCGAAGCGGCCTGGGGCGAGGCGGCCGGTGTCCACGGCCCAGGACAGCTCCCGGCCGTCGGGCGGGACCACCGGGAGCAGCACCCGCGAGCGCAGCTGGGTGAAGGCCGCCGGCAGCCGGCCGGCACCGGGCTCGCTCGGATCGGGGACGAAGGCCGCCAGCGTCCGCGTGCCCCCCAGGCCGCGGAGCAGGGCGGTCGTGACCGCCGCGCCGGCCGCGGCGCGTTCCTCCGCCGGGCGGGCCTCGCGGCGGGCCAGGAACCGGGCGCGGAGGGCGACCTTGGCCTCGATCACGTCGTCCGCGGAGGTCACCGTCGAAGGCTAGCCAGCCCACCTGGGAGGCCCCGGTCCGACCGCCCGGGAGGCGCGCCCGGCCCCTGTCACTAGGCTCGCGCGCATGCCGACTCCGAGTGCCCGCCCGACGCGGAAGGCCGTCATCCCCGTCGCCGGGATGGGGACCCGTTTCCTGCCGGCCACCAAGGCGGTGCCCAAGGAGCTGCTGCCGGTGGTCGACCGGCCGGCCCTCCAGTACATCGTCGAGGAGGCCGCCCGCGCCGGGCTCGGCGAGGTGCTCATGGTCACCGGGCGCAACAAGGCCGCGATCGAGGACTTCTTCGACCGCCAGCCCGAGCTCGAGACGGCGCTGGAGAAGAAGGGCGACGCCGCCCGGCTCGAGGCCGTGCACGCCTCCACCGAGATCGCCCAGGTGCACTTCGTCCGGCAGGGGGAGGCGCGCGGGCTCGGCCACGCGGTGCTCCAGGCCGCCGCGTTCGTCGGGGACGAGCCGTTCGCCGTCCTCCTCGGTGACGACATCATCGACGCCCGCGACCACCTGCTCGAGCAGATGCTGCAGGTGCAGGCCGAGCACGGCGGCTCGGTCGTGGCGCTGCTCGACGTCGGCCGGGAGAACATCGACAAGTACGGCGCGGTCGCCGTCGAGCCCGGCGGCTCGGACGTCGTCACCATCACGGGCCTGGTCGAGAAGCCGCCGGTCGACGAGGCGCCCAGCAGCCTGGCCGTCATCGGCCGCTACGTGCTGGCCCCCGAGGTCTTCGACGTCCTGCGGGAGACCGCCCCCGGCCGCGGCGGGGAGATCCAGCTGACCGACGCCCTGGCCACCCTCGTCGAGCGCGGCGAGCCGGTGCACGGCGTGGTGTTCTCCGGCCGCCGCTATGACACCGGCGACCGGCTGGACTACCTCAAGGCCGTCGTCCAGCTGGCCAGCGAGCGCGAGGACCTCGGCCCCGGCTTCCGCGCCTGGCTGGCGGAGTTCGTGGCCGACCTGCCCGCTGCGGGCGCGTCGGAGGCCTGAGCGGAGGCCCGCAGGGGGCAGCATCGACCCCCGTGGTGGGCATGACCGAGGACGGCAGGGGCGGGACGGCCGCGGGGCAGCGGGACACCACGGCGCTGGACCTGCGCCAGGGCACCTCGGTGCGGGACGTGCCAGCGCCCTCGCCGGCCGTCGACGCCGACGTCGCGGATGCCCCCGTGCACGCGACGACGGCGATCGACCGCGGCGCGGTCCCGCCGCCGCCCGCGGCCCCCGAGCCGGCGCCGCCGATCGGCGTGGAGCAGCACCTCGACGAGATCCTCTCCGCGGTGCCGCAGCCGGACCCCATCGAGCTGGCCGTCCTCGACGCGCAGGGCCTGCTCTGCGCGGAGGAGGTGGTCAGCCAGCGCGCGCTGCCGGCCTTCGACCAGGCCGCGCTCGACGGCTACGCCGCCCGCGCCCTGGACGTCGAGGGCGCCACCCCCGCGGAGCCGGCCCGCCTCTCCGTGGTGGGGGAGACCGTCGCCGGCCCCACCGGCCCGGCGTCGATCGGTCCCGGGATGGCGCAGAAGGTGGCCGCCGGCGCGATGCTGCCGGCCGGCGCGGACGTCGTCGTCCCGGGGGTGTGGACCGACGGCGGCATGGCCACCGTCGCCGTGCACGCCGGCCCGGAGGCCGGCGGCTACGTGCGCCGCGCGGGGGACGACGTCGCGCCGGGGACGACCGCCGTGCAGGTGGGCACCCCGATCGGCCCGGCGCAGATCAGCCTGCTCGCCGCGGTCGGCCGGGACCGGGTGCAGGTGCGGCCGCGGCCGCGGGTCGCCGTCCTCTCCGCGGGCGGCGAGCTCGTCGACATCAGCGCGGTCCCCGGCCCCGGCCAGGTGGTGGACGTCAACAGCTACGCGCTGGCCGCCGCGGCCCGCGACGCCGGGGCCGAGGCCTACCGGTGGGGCATCCTCCCGGCCGACCCGCGCCGGCTCTCCGAGGTGCTGGAGAGCCAGACGCTGCGCAGCGACCTGGTGCTCGTCGCCGGCACCTTCGCCAGCGAGGGCGACCCGGTGCAGGAGGCGCTCGCCGCCCTCGGCCCCGTGCAGTTCTCGCAGGTGACGATGCACCCGGGACCCGCCCAGGCCTTCGGGCGGCTCGGCCGCGACGCGGTGCCGGTCATCTGCGTCCCCGGCGAGCCCGTGGCGGCGCTGGTGGCCTTCGAGGTGTTCGTGCGCCCGGCGATCCGGATGATGCTGGGCAAGCGCCAGCTGTTCCGCCGCACCGTGCAGGCCATCGCCGCCGAGCGGATCCTCTCGCCGCTGGGCTACCGGCAGTACCTGCACGGCCAGGTCATGCGGCACCCCGACGGCGGCTACGTGGTCGAGCCCCTCGGGGACGGCGACGAGGCGATGCTGGCGCGGATGGCGCGCGCCAACTGCCTGATCGTGGTGGACGAGGACGTCACCGAGGTGGCCGCCGGCGGGCTGGTCACCGTCATGCCCCTGCTGCTCGGCGGCTGAGCGGCGCCGTGGTCGACCCCGCCCTCCGGCCCGGCTGGCCCGCCCGCCTGAGCTGGGGGCCGGTCGAGCTGCACCCGCCCCGCCGGCGGGACGCCGAGGACTGGAGCCGGGTCCGGGTGGCCAACGAGGCGTGGCTGGCGCCCTGGGAGCCGACCGCGGCGGGGCCCTGGGCGGCGCGGCACACGCCGGCGGCCTACCGGGTGATGCGGCGGGCGGCGCTGCGCCGGGCCGCGATGGGCATGTCGCTGCCGTTCGTCGTCCGGGTGGAGGGCCGGCTGGCCGGGCAGGTGACCATCGACAACGTCGTCCGCGGCGCGCTGCGCTCGGGCAACCTCGGCTACTGGATCGACCGCGCCGTCGCCGGCCGGGGGATGGCCTCGCTGGCCGTGGCGCTGGTGTGCGACCACGCCTTCGGGCCCGCGCGGCTGCACCGCGTGCAGGCCGACATCCGCCCGGAGAACGCCCCGAGCCGGGCGCTGGTGCACCGGTTGGGGTTCCGTCACGAGGGCCTGCTGCGTCGGTACCTGGACATCGACGGCGACTGGCGGGACCACGACACGTTCGCGCTGCTGGCCGAGGACGTGCCCGGCGGCGTGCTCGCCCGCTGGCAGGCGCGCCTACCACGCTGAGGACCGGCCGGTGCGTGTCGCCGAGTCGACACGCCGACGTCGCGGCACTCCAGTCACACGACTCTCCGTGACACGCCCGCGCGCCTCCCTCGAACGGAGGAGGTCAGGCCGTAACTTCGCCCGGCAGGTGACGCATGTGACGGGTGGTGTTCAGGATGGGTTCGGGTGTGTTGCTGGCCGCTCTGGTCGTGCTGTGGTTCGTCGTGCTGGTGCCCATGGTGGTGACCCGCGGTGACTCCTCGGCGGCCGACGCCACGGGGGCCGACGCCGGCCGGACGCTGCAGCGGCGGCGGACGGTCGACCCCGCGGTCTTCGCGGAGACCGAGCGGGTGTCCATCGACCGTGCCGCGCTGGTGACCTCCGGCGAGCTGCGGGTCGACGTCCACGCGGTCCGCCGCCGCACGCTGGCCGGCCTGCTGGGCCTCACGCTGGTGGCCCTCGTGGGGGCGCTGGCCTGGAGCCCGTGGCTGTGGATAGCGCAGGGCGTGCTCGACGTCCTGGTGGTCGCCTACCTCATGGTGCTGCGGGCCGCCGCGCGCCGGGAGCGGCTGGCCGCCCGCCGCGCCGCCCGGGCCGCAGCCCGCACCGCGCGCCGGCCCGTCGCCCGTCCTGCCGCGCGTCCGGTGCCGGGGCCCCGCCCGGCCCCCGTCGAGGAGGAGCCGGCCGCGGAGGTGCACTCCACCGTCGGCCTGCCGCACCCGAGCCTGCCGCTCGCCCCGGTGCACCCGCTGCGCCCCGGCCGGGTCGTGGCCGCCCGCACCGCCGCGCCGGCCGGCTGGCAGAACAGCGCCGTCGTGGGCCTGGACGACGACGACATCGGCTTCGCCGACATCGACGTCTACCAGCCGCGCCGGGTCGCCAACGGCTGAACCGACGCACCGGCGCCGCCCCCCGTCGGCGGCGCCGGCGGAGGCGGGCGGTAAGCTCGTCTCCCGTCAGGGGCTGTAGCGCAGTCCGGTAGCGCACCTCGTTCGCATCGAGGGGGTCAGGGGTTCGAATCCCCTCAGCTCCACCCCGACACGCAGAGAGCCCCGCCCGGTCCGTCCGGTGCGGGGCTCTCTCGCGTCCGGTCGGAGGTCAGCTCCGTGCCCGGGCCACGGCGGCCACCGCGGCCTGCGAGGCCAGCGCGCCCAGGTGGCGCAGCTCCTCGGCGCCGACCACCGTCCGGTGCCGGGCCGACTCGGCCGCGGCGAGGACGAGCGGCGCGGCCGTGTGGCCGAGGTGTCGCACCTCCTCCGCGGACCGCACCGCCCTGTGCCGGGCGGACTCGGCCGCGGCCACCGCCAGCGGCGCCGCCGTGCGGCCGAGGTGCCGGGCGCCCTCGGCCGTCCGCGCGGACAGGGCGAGGACCTGCCCGGCGAGCACCTCGGCGCGGGAGGGCGGGCGGGGCGCCCACGGACGACGGGCCCACAACCGCCGGTGCCACGGCTGCGGCACGGCCGGGCGCCGCAGCCGTGCCCGAGCCACGCCGATCCCCGCCACCGCGGCCAGGGCGACCGCGACGCCCACCGTTCCGCGGCTGCCCGTGGCCGGCGTGTCCGCGGGGGCGGTGGTGTCGGTCGCGGCGGCCGTACCGGCTGCGACGCCGGTGTCCGCCCCGCCGCCGTCCTCCGCCGCGCGGCCCGCGGGCAGGAGGGTCTGCGAGGCCTCCCGGGAGGCGTCGATGCCGTAGTGCCGGTAGAGGGCGGACTCCTGGTCCTGGGTCAGCTCGCGGCCGGTGCCCACCGAGGGGGCGCCGGATACCTGGGCGCGGGTCACGGTGACCGTCACCCGCCCTTCGGAGCCGTCGGCGTCCACGGCTGGGACGACCGCGCTGACCCCCTCGACCTCGACGTACACCCACTCGGGCAGGCCGGTGGCGTCGTCGGCCAGGACGGCGGTGCAGGCGCCGAGCTCGGCACCCTCCCGGTCGACCACCGTCCAGCCGACCCAGTTCCGTGCCTCGTCGCGTCCTGGCAGGCCCATGCCGCCTCCTCGTGCCGGTGCTGCCGGGGGCCGGTGTCCCGGCCCGCTCCCCGCTGGGTGCTACCCGGCCGGCTCGGCGGCAACCTGGCCGGGGGAGCGGTCAGTCCGCGGCCCGGAAGTCCGGCCGGCGCTTCTCGACGAAGGCCCGCACACCCTCGCGACCCTCCGGGTCGGCCGCGGACTCGGCGATCAGCCGTGCCTCGTCGTCCAGGTGCTCGTCGAGCGTGCGGACGGCGGCGCCGCGGACCAGCGCGCGGGTGCGCACCATCGCCCGCACCGGACCGGCCGCCAGCGCGTGCGCGAGCGCGACGGCGGCGTCCCGCAGGTCGTCGTCCGCCACCACCCGGGCGACCAGGCCGCAGGCGTGCGCCTCCGCGGCGTCCAGCGTGCCGTCGGTCAGGGTGAGGTCCAGGGTGCGGGCCGGTCCGAGGGCGTGCGCCAGGGTCCACGAGGTGCCGCCGTCGGGGGAGAAGCCGATCGCGCCGTAGGCGGGCCGGATCCTCGTCGACCGGGCGCACACGACGACGTCGCAGGCGCCCAGGAGCCCGACGCCCGCCCCGGCGACCGCGCCGTGCACGCCGGCGACGACCGGCACCGGCGCGGCCAGCAGCGCCCGGACGACCTCGTGCCAGTCGGCGGCCAGGCGGCCCACCTCGGCGCCGGGGTCCTGCGCCGCCGCGAACCCGCGCACGTCGCCACCGACGCAGAAGCGCTCGCCCTCGGCCAGGAGCAGCACCGCCCGCGTCCGCGGCGGGCGGGCGCGCAGGGCCGCGCCGAGCGCCGCCGCCATCGCCGGGTCGACGGCGTTCCCGGTGGCCGGGGAGTCCAGCGTCACCCGCCAGACGTCGCCGTCGGTCCCGGTGCGCACCGGCTGGTCGGTCATGTCAGGCCTCCGAGGGTCAGAACCAGGAGGGGAACCACATGCGGTCCAGCCACTCCGCTTGCGACAGCGGTTCCCCGGTGAGCACGGGGAGGAAGTGGACGAACGTCGCCGCCACCACGCCGACGTAGAGGGCAACGACGCCCAGGCCGACCTGCCGGCGCAGCCGTGGGGCCCCGGGGGGACCGAGGACGTCCTGCAGGACCAGGACGACGGCCAGCACGAAGAACGGCAGGACCGGTGCCATGTAGAAGACGAACATCGTGCGCTCGGGGTTGAGGAACCACGTGCCCCAGCCCGCGGCGACCGCGACGGCGACGACCAGCGCGGTGGGGTCGCGGCGGGCCACCAGCCGCCAGGCCAGCCAGGCCAGCGCGGGCGCGAAGGCGAACCAGAGGGTCGGCGTCCCGACCATGAGGATGTAGCGGATGACCTGGTCGCCCGCGGCGTCGGTGAGGCCCTGCGGGTTCCACAGCAGGATCGGCCGGCCGTTGACCAGCCAGCTCCACGGCCCGGACTCCCACGGGTGCGGCGTGGACAGCCCGTTGTGGAAGGTCAGCCACTCGGCGTGCTGGTGCCACAGCGAGCGCAGCGCGTCGGGCACCCACGGGAACGCCGTCTCCGGGTTCTGCTGCGCCCAGGCCCTGCCCTGCGAGGTCTCGCCGAGGAACCAGCCGGTGAAGCTGGCTAGGTAGCTCAGCACCGGGACGGCGGCCAGCGCCCACAGCGCCCCGGGCAGGCCGCGCCGCGCGGCGGTGACGGTCGGGCGCGGGACACCGGCCGCGCGCCAGGCGGCGCGGTCCCAGAACAGGCTCAGCACCGCGAAGGCGGCGAGGAAGTACACCCCGCTCCACTTGACCGCGCAGGCGCAGCCGAACAGGAACCCGGCGGCCAGCCGCCACCCGCGCGGGCCGAGTCGGAAGCCGGTGGACGTCACCCCGTGCGCCTGGATCCGCTGGCGCACCGTGTCGCGGTCGACCACCAGGCAGGCCACCGCGGACAGCACGAGGACCTGCAGGAAGACGTCGAGCAGGCCGATCCGCGACAGGGTGAACGCGAGTCCGTCCAGGGCGAGGAGCAGCCCGGCGACCAGGCCGAGCAGCGTCGAGCCGGTCAGCCGCCGGGCCAGCCGGGTGAGGACGACGACGGCGATGCTGCCCGCGACCGCGGAGGGGAACCGCCAGCCGAAGGAGTCGTAGCCGAACAGCCCGATGCCGCCGGCGATCAGCCACTTGCCCAGCGGCGGGTGGACGATGAACGTGTAGCCGCGGTTGTACTCATGGCCCCACTCGAGCAGCTCCCGGGCCTCCGGCGGGTAGTACGCCTCGTCGAAGAGCAGGTCGCCCGGGTAGCCGATGCCCCACAGCCGGAGGGCGAAGGCGGCCAGCCCGAGCAGCGCGGTGAGCACCCAGGCGGTCCGGCGGTCGGCGGGCAGCGGCGGGGTGGTGTCGCGGCGCGGCCGGGGCAGCGCGCGGCGGCGCGTCCCCGTGGGCCGGGTCTCGCCGGGCTCCCGGGCCGTGCGCTCGGGAGCCAGGACCGCCATGCGGCCAGGGTAGTGAAACAACCCGCCTGCCCCCCGGCGCTCGTGGAAACACCCCCTGCCCCCGCCAGCTCGCGGCGGGACCCTGCAGGGGGCGGCCCCTGCAGGCGGGCCTACGGCGATCGTCGTGACAGGCTCGGGGCATGGTCGGACGGCTGGTGCTCGGTGGCGCTCCGCTCGGGCAGCCCGGCGACGTCGGCCCGCGGCTGCGGTCGGCGATGGCGACCGCGGACGTGCTCGCCGTCGAGGACACCCGCCGCCTGCACCGCCTGGCCGCCGACCTGGAGGTGCAGCTGTCCGGTCGCGTGGTGACCTTCCACGAGTCGGTGGAGCGCTCCCGGTTGCCCGGGCTGCTGAGCGCGCTGGCCGAGGGGCGGACCGTCCTGCTCCTCACCGACGCCGGGATGCCCTCGGTCTCCGATCCCGGGTACACGCTGGTCCGCGCGGCGATCGACGCCGGCGTCGAGGTGACCTCGGTGCCCGGACCGTCGGCGGTGACGACGGCGCTGGCGGTGTCCGGGCTGCCGGTCGACCGGTTCTGCTTCGAGGGCTTCCTGCCGCGCAAGGCGGGCGAGCGCCGGTCGCGGCTGGCCGGCCTGGCCGAGGAGCGCCGCACGATGGTCTTCTTCGAGTCGCCGCACCGGCTGGCCGACGCGCTCACCGCCGCCGCGGCCGCCTTCGGCGCCGACCGGCCCGCCGCCGTCTGCCGCGAGCTGACCAAGACGCACGAGGAGGTCCGCCGCGGCCCGCTGGCGGCGCTGGCCGAGTGGGCCGCCGACGGGGTGCGCGGGGAGATCACCCTGGTCGTCGGCGGCGCGCCGGCGGGGCCGGTGTCGCTCCCGCCCGCGGAGCTGGCCGCCCTGGTGGCCGACGAGGAGGCCGCGGGCGCCACCCGCAAGGACGCCATCCGGGCCGTCGTCGTCCGCACCGGGCTGCCCCGCCGCACGGTCTACGACGCCGTCGTCGCCGCGAAGTCCGACTGACCGCCGCCGGTGTGCACGTCCGGTGGTCTCGCGCCAGCGGGAGACCACCGTCGGTGCACAGCGGCGCGACTGTGGACGACGGATCGTGGCCCCGGCACGGGGTCCGGCACGGTGCGCCGGTGCCCGTTCCGCCCTCCGTGCCCGGAGCCCTGCGCGGCAGGGTCTTCCGCGCCTCGGTGGTCATCGAACGGGGTCTGCTCACCCGCAGCCAGCTGAGGGGTCCGACCTGGCGGAGGGTGTGGCCGGACGTGTTCGCGCACCGCGACGTCGAGATCACGCACGCGCTCCGAGCCCGTGCGGCCACGACGCTGCTCGTGCCGGGCTCCGTGGTGACGGGCTGCAGCGCTGCGGTGCTGTGGGACGTCGACCTGGCCGATGCCGCAGCCGACGTCGAACTCACCGTCCCGCCCGACCGCCACCCGGTGCGGGTCCCGGGGCTGCGCGTGCGCCGGAGCCGGCTGCCTCCCGAGTGGGTCCTCCGCCGTCGTGGCGTGGCCGTCACGACGCCGGAGGCGACGGCAGTCCGAGTCGCCGCCGCTCTGCCAGGGGACGACGCCGTCGTCGCGGTGGACCGGTTCATCGCGTCCGGGGTCGTCGACCTGGGGTCGGTGCGTGCCCTCGCCGCGACCGCCCGCGGTCCCGGCAGTGCGCGGGCACGCGAGGTGGGCCGACTCGCCGACGGGCTCGCCGAGTCGCCGCCGGAGACCCGGGTGCGGCTGCTGATGGCGCGGGGCGGCCTGCCGACGCCGGTGGCGCAGTACGTCGTGCGGGATGCTCGCGGCTTCGTGGCGCGCGTCGACTTCGCGTGGCCCGAGCTGCGGCTCGCCGTCGAGTACGACGGTGCTTGGCACGCCGAGCCCGGTCAGTTCGCGCGCGACCGCCAACGGCTCAACCGGCTGCAGGCGGCCGGCTGGCGGGTGGTGTTCGTGACCGCCGCCGACCTGTACCGGCCCGAGGAGCTGGTGCGGCGCATCGGAGCGGCACTGGCCATCGTGCGCTGAGTGTTGTCTCCGATCAGCGGGAGACCACACCGAGCGCACATCGCCGGCGGGTCACAGCCAGCCGTTGCGCTTGAAGCCGCGGTAGAGCAGCAGGCAGGTGCCGATGATCACCAGCAGCACCACGAAGTAGCCGTAGCGCCACCGCAGCTCGGGCATGTACTCGAAGTTCATCCCGTAGATCCCGGCGATCGCGGTCGGGACGGCGATGATGCCGGCCCACGCGCTGATCTTGCGCATGTCCTCGTTGTCGGCCTGCGACGTGCGCGCCAGCGACGCCTGCAGGATCGAGGTCAGCAGCTCGTCGAGGGCGTTGACCTGGTCGCGCACCCGGATGGCGTGGTCCTCGACGTCGCGGAAGTAGGACCGCATCGCCTCCGGGACGACGTCGATCGGCTTCTCGGCCAGCTTCTCCAGCGGCACCTCCAGCGGGGAGACCGCCCGGCGCAGCGCCAGCAGCTCCCGCTTGAGCTGGTAGAGCCGGCCGATGTCGTCGGTGCGGTCGGGGCTGAACACCGAGGCCTCGAGCTCGTCGACGTCCTCCTCGACCGCGGTCGCGACCTCCACGAACGCGTCGACCACGCTGTCGGCGACCGCGTAGAGCACCGACGACGGGCCCAGGCACAGCAGGTCGGGCTGCTCCTCGAGGCCCCGGCGCAGGTCGGCGAGGCTGCCGTGCTCGCCGTGCCGCACGGTGATCACGTAGTGGGGGCCGACGAACACCATGACCTCGCCGGTGTCCACGACCTCGCTGGTCGCGGTCAGCCGGTCGTGCTCGACGTACCGCGCGGTGGTCAGCACCATGAACAGCCCGTCGCCGTAGCGCTCGAGCTTGGGTCGCTGGTGGGCGTAGACGGCGTCCTCGACGGCCAGCGGGTGCAGCCGGTAGTGCTCGGCGATGGCGCTCAGCTCGTCCTCGGTCGGCGCGTAGAGCCCCAGCCAGACGAAGCCGCCCCGCGACTCCGCGGTCCGCAGCGCCTCGTGCGGCTCGATGGGGGGCTCGCGGCGTCCGTCGACGTAGACGGCGCAGTCCACGACCGGTCCGACCCCGTCCGGCCGGGACGGCGTGGTGCGCGGCCGCCCCTCGGGTCGCGGCCGGGTCGACGGCAGCTCCGTCGGCAGCGCGCGCGACGTCCCGCGGGGGACCTCCGTGCCGGGCATCCGCACTCCTCTCCGACCGGGGCGACGCAGGCAGCGTAGGCATGCGGCCCGGCGGCGCCCGTGCCACGCTCGCTGGGTCCGGATCTGCGGAGAGCGAGGACGTCGTGGCCGTCAACACCCGCCGGGTGAAGTCCGTCGAGGACTCCATCCGCGACACAGACGAACCGGAACACCGGCTGAAGAAGAACCTGTCGGGCCTGGACCTCACGGTCTTCGGCGTCGGCGTGATCATCGGCACCGGGATCTTCGTGCTCACCGGCATCGTCGCCCGGGACCAGGCCGGCCCCGCCGTGGCGATCTCGTTCGTCATCGCCGGCGTCGTCTGCGGGCTGGCCGCCCTCTGCTACGCCGAGTTCGCCTCGACGGTGCCGGTCGCCGGGTCGGCGTACACGTTCTCCTACGCCACCTTCGGCGAGTTCATCGCCTGGATCATCGGCTGGGACCTCGTCCTGGAGCTGGCCCTGGGTGCCGCGACGGTGTCCGTCGGCTGGTCCGGCTACCTCAACCAACTGCTCGACGACATCGGCACGCCGCTGCCGACGTCGATCGCGGGGGAGACGGCGACGGTCAACATCCCGGCGATCCTCATCGCCCTCGCGATGACCGGCGTGCTGATCCTGGGGATCAAGCTCTCGTCCCGCGTCACGGCCATCATCGTGGCGATCAAGCTGGTCGTCGTCCTGCTGGTGATCGCGGTCGGCTTCTTCCTGACCAAGGCCGAGAACTACACGCCGTTCATCCCGCCGGCGCAGCCCGCGGCGCCGGGGGAGGACAGCTGGCTGCACACGCCGCTCATCTCGGTGATCACCGGGTTCAGCCCCGGCACGTTCGGCTGGGGCGGCGTGCTCGCCGGCGCCGCCATCGTGTTCTTCGCGTTCATCGGCTTCGACATCGTGGCCACCGCCGCGGAGGAGACCCGCGACCCCGAGCGGGACATGCCGCGCGGGATCCTCGGGTCGCTGGCGATCTGCACCGCGCTGTACGTCGCGGTGTCGTTGGTGGTCGTGGGGATGCAGAACTACACCGAGCTCAGCGCGACCGCCCCGCTCGCGGGCGCCTTCTCGGCCAACGGGTGGCCGGTGTTCTCCAGCGTCATCTCGATCGGCGCGCTGGCCGGGCTCACCTCGGTGGTGATGATCCTGATGCTGGGTCAGTCCCGGGTGCTGTTCGCGATGAGCCGCGACCACCTGCTGCCGCCGGCCCTGGCGAAGGTCCACCCCCGGTACGGCACCCCGTACCGGATCACGATCGCCACCGGCATCGTGGTCGCGCTGCTCGCCGGGTTCGTCCCGCTCACCGCGCTCGCCGAACTGGTCAACATCGGGACGCTGTTCGCCTTCTTCCTCGTCTCGATCGGCGTCTGGGTGCTGCGGCGCACCCGCCCCGACCTGCACCGCACCTTCCGGGTGCCGTGGGTGCCGGTCCTGCCGATCGTGTCGGCGCTGGCCTCGCTGTGGCTCATGGCGAACCTGCCCACGGACACCTGGCTGCGCTTCCTCATCTGGATGGCGGCCGGAGTCGTCATCTACTTCGCCTACAGCCGCAGCCGGAGCCGGATGGCCACCGGCGAGCGCCGTCCCGCCGACGTGGGCGAGCCGCCGCGCTGACCCCCTCGGAGGGGTGAGGGCGCCCGGCCGGCACCTCCAGCCGCCCGCCGCCCGCGCCGACCCGACCGGTGACCGACGTCCCCGGCCAGGGAGAGCACACCCGTGGCGAGCACCGTCCTCGACGCGCGCGGAACCCCGCGCGCGCCGTCGTCCACCGACCGGCGCCGTCCGCCGGCTGCCGTGCTGGCGGCCGCGGCCGTCGGCGTGGCCGAGGCGGTGGCGCTGCTCGCCGGCGGGCTGACCGGGCTGGACGGCCTGCTGCTGTCCGCGCTGCGGCCGGCGGGCCCGGTCGTCGCCGGCGTGCTCCTGCTCCTCGCCGGGTGGGTGGTGCTCTGCGCCGGCGGCGGGGTGATGCTGGTCGACGGCTCGGGACGGCGGGTCTACACCGTCGTGGCCACCGCGGAGATCGCGCTCGTGGGTGCCCTCCTGGCGCTCGCCCTCATCACGCCCCTGTTCGACGCGCTGCCGGTGGGCCTGCCACTGCCGGCGCTGGCGCTGCTGACCCTCGGCCTGCCGGTCGGCAAGCTGCTGCTCGCCGGTGCGCCGTCGGCGGTCGCCTGGGTCGCCGAGGCCCCCCGGGCCCCGGCGCGCCGCGACCAGCCGCCCGCCGCCGGCCTGAGAACCCGCATCGCGACGCTCGCCGTCATCGGGCTGGCCCTGGTCGCCGTCGCCGTCGCCACCCCGGTCCCGGGGTCGACCGGTGACGCCCCGGCGACGGCGGGCACCAGCCAGCACTGAGTCGGCTGGACGCCGCCGCCTAGGCTCATCCGCGTGAGTGATCGGCACATCCTGACCGCCGTGGCCTGGCCCTACGCCAACGGCCCGCGGCACATCGGCCACGTCTCCGGTTTCGGCGTCCCCTCCGACGTCTTCAGCCGCTACCACCGCATGGTGGGCAACCGGGTGCTTATGGTCAGCGGCACCGACGAGCACGGGACGCCGATCACCGTCGCCGCCGACGCGGAGGGCGTGAGCCCGCGGGAGATCGCCGACCGCAACAACCGGATCATCGTGAACGACCTGGCCAGCCTCGGGCTGAGCTACGACCTGTTCACCCGGACGACGACCGGCAACCACGCCGCCATCAGCCAGGAGATCTTCCTCGGCCTGCTGAAGAACGGGTACGTCTTCCCGAGGACGACGCTCGGCGCGATCAGCCCGTCGACCGGGCGCACCCTGCCCGACCGCTACATCGAGGGCACCTGCCCGATCTGCGGCTACGACGGCGCCCGCGGCGACCAGTGCGACAACTGCGGCAACCAGCTCGACCCGGTCGACCTGATCAACCCGAGGAGCCGGATCAACGGCGAGACCCCGAAGTTCGTCGAGGAGGAGCACTACTTCCTCGACCTGCCGGCCTTCACCCGCTCGCTGGGGGACTGGCTGGACAGCCGCACGGGGTGGCGGCCCAACGTCCTCAACTTCGCCAAGAACCTGCTCACCGACCTCAAGCCGCGCAGCTACACCCGCGACATCGACTGGGGCGTCCCGGTGCCGCTGGACGGCTGGCGCGACCGCCCCGACAAGCGGATCTACGTGTGGTTCGACGCCGTCGTCGGCTACCTGTCGGCCTCCATCGAGTGGGCCCGCCGCTCCGGGGACGACGACGCGTGGCGCCAGTGGTGGCAGACGCCGGACGCCGACGCCTACTACTTCATGGGCAAGGACAACATCGTCTTCCACGCCGAGATCTGGCCCGCGCAGCTGCTGGGCTACAACGGCGAGGGCGACAAGGGCGGGACGCCGGGCTCGCTGGGCCGGCTCAACCTGCCCACCGAGGTCGTCTCCAGCGAGTTCCTCACCATGGAGGGGCGCAAGTTCTCCTCCTCCCGCCAGGTGGTCATCTACGTGCGCGACTTCCTGGCCCGGTACGACGCCGACGCGCTGCGCTACTTCATCGCCGCGGCCGGGCCGGAGAGCCAGGACACCGACTTCACCTGGGCGGAGTTCCTGCGCCGCAACAACGACGAGCTGGTCGCCGGCTGGGGCAACCTGGTCAACCGCACGGTGTCGATGGCGGCGAAGAACGTCGGCGCCGTCCCGACGCCGGGTGAGCTGACCGACGCCGACCGCGCGCTGCTGGGCGCCACCTCGGGCGCCTTCGGGCCGGTCGGGGAGCTGCTGTCGCGCAACCGGCAGAAGGCCGCGGCCGCGGAGGCGATGCGGGTGGTCGGCGAGGCGAACAAGTACCTGTCCGACCAGGCGCCGTGGAAGCTCAAGGAGGACCCGGCCCGCCGGGACACCGTGCTGCACACCGCGCTGCAGGCCGTCAGCGACTGCAACGCGCTGCTCACCCCGTTCCTGCCGCACTCGGCGCAGAAGGTGCACGAACTGCTCGGCGGCACCGGCGTGTGGTCGCCGGCGCCGCGGATCGAGGAGGTCACCGACCTCGACGACGGCTCGCCGTACCCGATCATCACCGGCGACCACTCCGCGGGACAGGCGGTGTGGGCGTCCCGGCCGCTGCCGCCGGGAACGCCGCTGTCGCCGCCCACCCCGGTGTTCCGGAAGCTCGACGAGTCGATCGTCGCCGACGAGCTGGCCCGGCTCGAGGGCGGCCAGTGACGGCGATCCCCGCGGGGACCGCCGGCGCGGGGAGCGGTGCGTGAGCCGGTCGGCGAGCGCCCGCGCCAACCGGCGGGGCGAGGTGCCGCCGTCCCCCGAGCCGCTGCCGGCGCCGGCCGTCGACAGCCACACGCACCTCGACATCGTGCTCAACGGCTTCCGCACCGAGGAGCCCGCCGACGACGACGCCGTGGACGCCGAGATCGCGGAGGCCGCCGCGGTCGGCGTCCCGCGGCTGGTGCAGGTGGGTGTCGACGTGCCGTCGTCGCAGTGGTCGGCCGAGCTCGCGGTCCGGCACCCCAACGTGCTGGCCGCCGTCGCCCTGCACCCCAACGAGGCGGGCGAGGGCGCGGCCACCGACGACGCGCTGGCCGAGATCGACCGGCTGGCGGCGCTGCCCCGGGTGCGGGCGGTGGGGGAGACCGGCCTGGACCGCTACCGCACCGGGCCCGACGGCTGGGCGGCGCAGGAGGCGTCCTTCCGAGCGCACATCCGGATCGCCGGGGAGCGCGGCGTCGCGCTGGTCATCCACGACCGCGACGCGCACGACGAGGTGCTCCGGGTCGTCGACGACGAGGGCGCGCCCGAGCACGTCGTCATGCACTGCTTCTCCGGCGACGCGGCCTTCGCCCGGGCCTGCGTCGAGCGGGGCTTCGTGCTCTCCTTCGCCGGCACGCTGACCTTCGCCAACGCCGGGTACCTGCGGGAGGCGGCAGCGCTGACGCCGGTCGACCAGCTGCTGGTCGAGACCGACTCGCCGTTCCTCACCCCGGTGCCGTACCGCGGGCGGCCGAACGCCTCGCGGCTGGTGCCGCACACCGTCCTCGCGCTGGCCGAGGTGACCGGCGTGGCGCTCGAGGAGCTCTGCGCCCACCTCACCGCTACCGCCGAGCGCGTCTTCGGCAGCTGGTAGCAGAAGGACCCCCTGCCCCCCCACCCCTCGCTGGCGTTCGGCGGGACCCCTGTAGCGGGGCCGACGGTGGCATCGGAGGGGCACACTGGACCGCGTGGGCCGCCTCATCGCCGTCGTTCTCTTCATCGCCGTCCTGGTCCCCGGTGTCCTGCTGGCCCGCGCCTGGGCCCTGGCCGCCGGTCGTCGTGCCGTCGCCGCTGCGGCGGTCGGGTTCACCACCCCCACGCCGGAGGGTGTGGCGGTGCTGGGCCGTCAGGCGCAGCACGGACGGCGGGTGCGCCGCCTCGGCCTCCTCCTCGGGGTGGTCGGCATCGGCGCCAGCATCGTGCTGTTCGCCGAGGCGTCGGTGTTCCTCTGGCTGCCGGCCCTGGTCCTCGGGCTGCTGCTGGGTGTCGTCCTCGCCGAGGCGACCCGCCCCCGGCCGCGCTGGCGGACCAGTTCCCCGGCCCGCCGGCCGCGGCAGTCCGAGCTGATCTCGATGGTGCTGCTCTCGTCGATGCGGGCGGTCGTCGCCGCCGAGGTGGCCACCGCCGTCCTCATGTGGCAGCGCGGCGAGCTCCCCGACACCGTCGGCTGGGTCGCCGTCGCCGTTCCCGTGCTGGCCTGGGCGCTCGCCGAGGTGGCGCTGCTGCGGACCCTGGTGCGCCCCCTGCCCGCCGAGGGTGCCGACGTGCCGGTCGACGAGGCGCTGCGCACCTGGACGGCGCACCTGGTCGCCGCGGCCGTCAGCGTGCTCGCGCTCCTGCCGCTGGGCGCCCTGCTGCTGGCGGCGGGCATCGACCTCGGCGACCGCGTGAGCCGGGGCCTCGACCTGCTGCCCGTGGCGCTGGTCGCCGGGGGCTTCGCCGCCCTGGCCGCGGGCCTCGCCCTCGCCGTCTTCCTGGTCACCTGGCTCAAGCCGGTGCGGGTCGACGACCGCGCGCTGACTGTGTGATCTGTCGGCCTACCGGCCGACACCGCGTCCAGGTGCCGTCCCGCCTGAGCTGAGCCCAGCCCGGCCGCTCGTCGGGGACCCTCCGGCCCCACTCCTCGCACCGCCGCGCGGGGCGGCCGGTGCCATCGGGGCCACGGTGCCGCTGCCGGCACCGTGGCCTTGATCACCTCGCCGACCTCACGCTGCGCAGTTGTCACACCCGTCCCAACCGGCGCGTCCGTCACCGACCGTGTCGGCGCGTCCCCGAGTCGACAGATCACCTCGCTGGTTCACTCGTCGCGCACAGTCGCCACACACATCGTGTCCGTTATCGTGTCGTGACCAGCCGGGGTGGGGACCGACCCGGAGGGCACCGCGACCGGGAGCTCCGTCTCCCGGTCGTCTGCCGTCCGCGCCGGATCGCGCTCGGTACCCGCCAGCCGGCGTGTGCCTGCGTGCGCTCCTCCCGGGTCCTCGAGCCCTGGAAGAGTCGTGCCCCGAGCCCTGAAGTCCGTCCTCTTCGCCCTCGTCCTGCTCGGACTCGTGGGCGGCTCCCTGGCCTACTTCGCCGCGCAGAAGTCGCTGACGCTGACCGTCGACGGGCAGGCGCGAGAGGTCCGCACCTACGCCGCCACCGTCGGTGAGGTGCTCGAGGAGGAGGGGCTGCAGACGCAGTCGCACGACGTCGTCCTCCCGGACACCGCCGCTCCGGTCGCCGACGGCGACACCGTCGTCCTCAACCGCGCCCGCCCGCTCACGCTCACCGTGGACGGCGTCGAGAGCGAGGTCTACGTGACGGCGCTGTCGGTGGACGAGGCGCTCGCCCAGCTCGGCTACCGCGCCGACGACCTCGTCGTCTCCGCCAGCCGCAGCGAGCGCCTCCCGCTCGACGGCATGGCGCTGTCCATCACCACGCCCAAGGACGTCACCCTCGTCGTCGACGGTCAGGAGCGGGTGGTCACCACCACCGCGGCCACCGCCGGCGACCTGCTCGCCGAGCAGGGCGTCGTGCTCGCGGCGACCGACCGCGCGAGCATGTACCCCGACCAGGCGCTCCTGGCGCGCATGCGGCTGCAGGTCTTCCGCGTCCAGGTCAGCGAGGTCGCCGTCCCCGTGCCGATCGACTACCGGACGGTCGAGACCCCCGACCCCGACGCCCTCGAGGGCGACGACACCGTCACCCAGGAGGGTGTCGAGGGGGAGCAGGTGACCACCTACCGGGTCACCGTCACCGACGGCGTCGAGACCGCCCGCGAGCAGCTGGTCACCACGGTCACCCGGCAGCCGGTCGACGAGCTGGTCACGGTCGGCACCAAGCCGCGCCCCACCAACAAGCCCAGCGCCGACGGCCTGAACTGGGCCGCGCTGGCGGCGTGCGAGTCCGGCGGCCGCCCGAACGCGGTGAGCGGCACCGGCAAGTACCGGGGCATGTACCAGTTCTCGCAGGCGACGTGGAACGCTGTCGGCGGCACCGGCGACCCCGCCGCTGCCTCGGCCGACGAGCAGACCTACCGTGCGCAGCTGCTCTACCAGCGCTCCGGCGCCGGCCAGTGGCCGCACTGCGGCCCGCGCCTCTTCTCCTGATCGGACCCCGCTGACCTGAGCACCCCACCCGAGCAGACCTCCGGGCTGCTGGGCCCGGCCGCCATCCGCGACCTGGCCCAGCAGCTCGAGCTGCGTCCGACCAAGACCCTCGGGCAGAACTTCCTGCACGACGCCAACACCATCCGGCGGATCGTGCGGACCGCGGAGCTCACCCCCGAGGACGTCGTCCTGGAGGTGGGCCCCGGGCTCGGCTCGCTCACCCTGGGGCTGCTCCCCGTCGCCGCGCACGTCACCGCCGTCGAGATCGACCCCCGGCTGGCCGCGCTGCTGCCGCGCACGGTGGCCGAGCGCGCCCCGGAGTCGGCCGGACGGCTCACCGTGGTCGAGGCCGACGCGCTGCGCGTCCGCGACCTCCCGGGGCCGGCTCCGACGGCGCTCGTGGCCAACCTGCCGTACAACGTGGCGGTGCCCGTCCTGCTGCACCTGCTCGAGCTGCTGCCGACGCTGCGGCGCGCGCTGGTCCTCGTCCAGGCCGAGGTCGCCGAGCGTCTCGCCGCGGCCCCGGGCTCGGCCGCCTACGGAGTGCCGTCGGCCAAGGCCGCCTGGTACGGCGAGGTGCGCCGGGCCGGCAACGTCGGGCGGCGGGTCTTCTGGCCCGAGCCCAACGTCGACTCGGGCCTGGTGGCGCTCGACCGCCGTCCGCCGCCATCCGGCGACCGCGCCGCGACCTTCGCCGTGGTCGACGCCGCCTTCGCCACCCGTCGCAAGGGGCTGCGCGCCGCGCTGGCCCGCTGGGCCGGCAGTGCCACCGCCGCCGAGGCCCGGCTGCGCGCCGCCGGCATCGAGCCGACCACCCGCGGCGAGCAGTTGTCGATCGCCGACTTCGCCCGGCTGGCCGCGACCGACCCCGTGGACGCGACGTGAACGAGCTCGCGCACTCACGCATGGACACAGGAGCACAGCGAGCGCTGCCGACGAGCGCCGGCGAGGAGAGCCCGTGAGCTGGTCCTCGCCCGGCGGACCCGGCCGGCTGGCCGGCGGCGGCGCCGTCGTCGCCCGCGCCCCCGCCAAGGTCAACGTGCACCTGGCGGTCGGGCCGCTGCGCTCCGACGGGTTCCACGAGCTGCGCACCGTCTACCTGGCCGTCTCGCTGTTCGACACGGTCACCGTGCGCCCCGGCGACGGGCTCTCCCTGTCCGTGACCGGCGAGGGGACGACGGGCACCGGGCCGGACGCCGTCCCCACCGACCGCCGCAACCTCGTCTGGCGGGCCGCCGAGCTGCTGGCCGAGCGAGCCGGGGTGCCGGCCGACGCCGCCGTCACCATCCACAAGTCGATCCCCGCGGCCGCCGGGCTGGCCGGGGGCAGCGCGGACGCCGCCGCCGCCCTGGTCGCCCTCGACGCGCTCTGGGGGACCCGCGCCACCCGTGGCGAGCTGACCGCGCTCGCCGCCCGGCTGGGCAGCGACGTCCCCTTCAGCCTGCTCGGCGGGGTGGCCCTGGGCTCCGGCCGCGGTGAGCAGCTGTCCCCGGTGCTGGCCCGCCGCCGCTGGGACTGGGTGCTCGGCATCGCCGGCGAGGGGCTGTCCACGCCGGCGGTCTACGCCGAGCTGGACCGGCTGCGGGCCGAGGGCCGGGTGCCCGCCGGCGAGGAGCTGTCCTCGCCCGACCCGGTGATCGCGGCGCTGCGCAGCGGGCCGGTGGCCGCGCTCGCCGCCGCCCTCGGCAACGACCTGCAGCCCCCGGCGCTCTCGCTGCGGCCGGACCTGCGGCGGGCGCTGCGGGCCGCGACCGGGGCCGGTGCGGCGGCGGCGCTGGTCAGCGGGTCCGGCCCGACGGTGGCCGCCCTCGCCGAGGACGAGGACTCCGCCGTCCGGCTGACCGCGGCGCTGGCCGGGGAGGGCGTCTACCGCACCGTCCGCGCGGTGCACGGGCCGGTGCCGGGCGCGCGGCTCGTCGGCTGAAGCTCAGCCGCGGGGACGGCGACCGGAGGAGAGCTGCAGGTGCGCCAGGCCGTCGTAGGCCAGGTCCACCAGGCGGGCGGCGACCTCCTCCTTGCCGGGGGAGCGCCGCTCCAGCCACCACTGGCCGACCAGGGCGACCATCCCGACCAGGGCCTGGCTGTACAGCTCGGCCAGCGCCGGGTCGTGGCCGCGGGCCGCGAACTGCGCCCCCAGGACGTGCTCCACCCTGCGGGCCACCTCGCCGACGAGGGACGCGCAGCCGCCGGGTGAGCCGCCGACCGGGGAGTCGCGGGAGAGCACCCGGAAGCCGGCGGTGTCCTCCTCGATGTAGTCCAGCAGCACCAGGGCGGCGCGCTCCAGCAGGTCCCGCGGGCGGCCGCCGGCGGCCAGCGCGGAGGCGAAGCGGTCGAGCAGCCGCTGCATCTCCCGGTCGACGACGACCGTGTAGAGGCCCTCCTTGCCGCCGAAGTGCTCGTAGACCACGGGCTTGCTGACCTCGGCGCGCGCGGCGAGCTCCTCGATGGAGGTGCCGTCGTAGCCCCGCTGGGCGAACACCTCCCGGCCGACGTCGAGCAGCTGCTCCCGCCGCTGCGCGCCGGTCATCCGGACCCGGGGCCGCGCCCCGCTGCCGGGCGCGGCCCCCACCGTGCCCCGCGCGGGGTCGCTCAGGACGCGGCCGTCGCCGGCAGCCGCCGCTTGGCCGCCAGCCGGACCGGGTCGGGCCACTTGACGCCGTGCGCCCAGCCCAGCTTCTCGAAGACCCAGATCACCCGGGCGCTGATGTCGACCTGCCCGCGCAGCACGCCGTGCCGGGCGCAGGTGGGGTCGGCGTGGTGCAGGTTGTGCCAGGACTCGCCGGCGCTGAGGATCGCCAGCGGCCAGAAGTTGGTCGCGCGGTCGCGGGAGGCGAACGGCCGGTCCCCGACGACGTGGCACACCGAGTTGATCGACCAGGTCACGTGGTGCAGCAGCGCCACCCGCACCAGCCCGGCCCAGAAGAACGCCGTCCACGCCCCGGTCCAGCTCGCCGTGACCAGGCCACCGACGACGGCCGGCAGCGCCAGGCTGAGGAACGCCCACACGACGAACAGCCGGCTGGTGCGGCGCAGGCCGGCGTCCCTGATCAGGTCGGGGGCGTAGCGCTCGGCGTTGGTCTGCCGGCGGTCGAACAGCCAGCCCAGGTGGGCGTGCCACATGCCCTTGAGCAGGGCGCGGGCGTCGGTGCCGTACCGCCAGGGCGAGTGCGGGTCGCCCTCGCGGTCGGAGAAGGCGTGGTGCCGGCGGTGGTCGGCCACCCACTGCACGACCGGCCCCTGGATGGCCATGCAGCCGACGACGGCCAGCGCGATCCGCAGCGGCCGGACGGCCTTGAACGAGCCGTGGGTGAAGTGCCGGTGGTAGCCGACGGTGATGCCCAGCAGGGTGAGCGAGTAGAAGCCGACGGCCAGGCCCACGTCGAGCCAGGACAGCCCCCAGCCCCAGACGGCGGGGACGACGGCGGCGAGGGCCAGGAACGGCACGACGACGAAGACGTAGAGCGTGACCTGCTCCAGTGCCCCCTTCTCCTTGCCGAAGGCGTTCGCCGGGAGCCCGGCATCGGGGTCGGCCGGCCGGAGGACCGGGGCCGTGGGCCGGGTGCTGGCAGGAGCGGACAAGCGGCCTCCAGGTCGCGTCATGCGGTCCGGCGAGGCCGCCGTACCGGTACGGGACCGTAAGCTACGTCACCGTAGGGAGCCCCGCTCGGCAGGCGGGTGACCCGCGGGGCGGGCGCCTAGGCTCCCTGGGGACGCCGGCCCGGCGTCCACGCCGCCCGCAGTGGGGGATGGGGTAATCGGCAGCCCGCCGGCCTTTGGAGCCGGGAAGTCTCGGTTCGAGTCCGAGTCCCCCAGCAACGACCGTCGCCCGAGGCCGAGGAGATCCGTGACCGTTCCGCCCCAGCCGGGTCCTGCTCCCGAGGGCGGCATCGCCGCCGTCGTCGTCCTCGCCGCCGGGCAGGGCACCCGCATGAAGTCCGCGACGCCCAAGGTGCTGCACGCGCTCGGCGGGCGCAGCATGCTCGGCCACGTGCTGGCCGCGACCGCGCCGCTGGCCGCCCGGCACACCCTCGTGGTGGTCGGGGCCGGTCGGGAGGTCGTCGAGGAGCACCTGGCGCAGGTCGCGCCCGGCGCGCAGCCGGTGTTCCAGGAGGAGCAGAACGGGTCCGGGCACGCGGCGGCGGTCGCGCTGGCCGCCGTCCCCGACCTCGAGGGCCCGGTCCTGCTGGTCAACGGCGACGCCCCGCTGCTGCGGCTCGAGACGGTCGCAGCCCTGCTCGAGGCGCACCGCGCGGCGGGCAACGTGCTCACGGTGCTCACCGCCGAGGTCGACGACCCGACGGGCCTGGGCCGGATCGTGCGGGACGCCGACGGTGCGGTGCGGGCCATCGTCGAGGAGCGCGACGCCACGCCCGAGCAGCGGACGATCCGCGAGGTCAACGCCGGCGTCTACGTCGGCGAGGCCGCTGCGCTGCGCCGGGCGCTGGGCTCCCTCGGCGAGGACAACGACCAGGGCGAGCAGTACCTCACCGACGTCCTCGGCCTGCTGGTCGCCGAGGGCGCCCCGGTCGGCGGCGCGCCCGCCGAGGACCCGGTCGACGTCCTGGGCTGCAACGACCGTCGCGAGCTCGCGGCGCGCCGCCGCACGCTCAACGACCGCGTCCTCGACGAGCTGATGCGGTCCGGCGTGACCGTGGTCGACCCGGCCACCACCTGGGTCGACGTCACGGTCACCGTCGCGCCCGACGCGCTGCTCGAGCCCGGCGTCCACCTGCGGGGGACGACGTCGGTGGCCACCGGCGCCGTCGTCGGACCGGACACCACCCTCGTCGACACCGCGGTGGAGGAGGGGGCGAGCGTGGTCCGGTCGCACGTCCTCGGCGCGGTCGTCGGCCCGCGGGCCACCGTCGGCCCGTTCAGCTACCTGCGCCCGGGCACCCGGCTGGCCGCCGGGGCGAAGGTGGGCGCGTTCGTCGAGACCAAGAACGTGCAGGTCGGCGAGGACTCCAAGGTGCCGCACCTGTCCTACGTCGGGGACGCCACCATCGGCCGGGGCGCGAACATCGGGGCGGCGACGGTGTTCGTGAACTACGACGGCGTCGAGAAGCACCACACCCGGGTCGGCGACCACGTGCGCATCGGCTCGGACACGATGCTCGTCGCGCCGGTCACCGTGGGGGACGGCGCCTACACCGCGGCCGGCTCGGTGATCACCACCGACGTCCCCCCGGGCGCCATGGGTGTCGCGCGGGCGCGGCAGCGGAATGTGGCAGGCTGGGTACGGCGGCGTCGTCCCGGGACGGCTGCCGCGAGGGCCGCCGAGGCGGCCGGGGAAGCAGGGGCCGGGGCGGCGGCCGACACTCGCGCGGACGCGTCCGAGTAGCGCCGCCGGTCGGCCCGACGAACGCGACGAGCAGGGGTGTACGAGCCGATGAGCGTTATCCGGCAGACCACGAGCAAGAGCCTGATGCTCTTCTCCGGCCGCGCCTTCCCCGAGCTGGCCGAGGAGATCGCCGGGCACCTCGGCGTGTCGCCCACGCCCACGGCGGCCTACGAGTTCGCCAACGGTGAGCTCTTCGTCCGTTTCGAGGAGTCGGTACGCGGCTCGGACGCCTTCATCGTCCAGAGCCACGCCGCGCCGATCAACACCTGGCTCATGGAGCAGCTGCTCATGGTCGACGCCGCCAAGCGGGCGTCGGCCAAGCGGATCACCGTCGTCGTCCCGTTCTTCCCCTACGCCCGGCAGGACAAGAAGCACCGCGGCCGCGAGCCCATCTCCGCGCGCCTGGTCGCCGACATGTTCAAGACCGCCGGCGCCGACCGGCTGATGACCGTCGACCTGCACACGGCGCAGATCCAGGGCTTCTTCGACGGCCCGGTCGACCACCTGTTCGCCCTCGACCTGCTCGTCGACCACGTCAAGGAGCGCTGGGGCGACCGCGAGATCACCGTGGTGTCGCCGGACTCCGGGCGGGTGCGGGTCTCCGAGCGGTGGAGCGACAAGCTGGGCGGCGTCCCGCTGGCCTTCATCCACAAGACCCGCGACCCGATGCGGCCCAACGAGGTGGTCGCCAACCGCGTCGTCGGTGAGGTCGAGGGCCGCGTCTGCATCCTCGTCGACGACATGATCGACACCGGCGGCACGATCGTGAAGGCCGCCGAGACGCTGTTCGACGCCGGGGCCGCCGACGTCATCGTGTGCGCCACCCACGGCGTCCTCTCCGGCCCCGCGGTCGACCGGCTGAAGAACAGCCGCGTCAGCGAGGTCATCGTGACCAACACGCTGCCCATCGAGCCCGAGCGCCAGTTCGACAAGCTCACCGTCCTGTCCATCGCCCCGCTGCTCGCGCGGGCGATCAAGGAGGTCTTCGAGGACGGCTCGGTGACGAGCCTCTTCGACGGCGCGTCCTAACCGTCGGCCTACCGGCCGACACCGCCACCAGGTGCCGTTCCCGGCTGCCGTTGAGCCCAGCCGTCGCACCCTTCGCGGGAGCCTCCGGCCCCCACTCGGGTGCGACACCGCCACCAGGTGCCGTTCCCGGCTGCCGTTGAGCCCAGCCGTCGCACCCTTCGCGGGAGCCTCCGGCCCCCACTCGGGTGCGACACCGCCACCAGGTGCCGTTCCCGGCTGCCGCTGAGCCGCTGCCCGTGTCCCGGTCGGGAGACCCTCGGGCCCCCGCGACCGGTCCACCCCGGCTCGGCGTCGAGCCGGGGTCAGGTACTCTGATGCGGTTGCCCGGCGAGGGAGCTCTGCTCCGTGATCGACGTGCCACGCTCCTGTGGGGTAGTGCCCCTCGACGGGCGTGCCGCGCCGTGTGCCGGCCACCGACCCGATCCACCTCCCCGAGGAGCACACCACCGTGGCTGACTTCCGCCTCGTCGCCGAGGCCCGCACCGAGTTCGGCAAGGGCAGCGCCCGCCGCACCCGCCGGGCCGGCCGCGTCCCCGCCGTCCTCTACGGGCACGGCCAGGACGTCGTCCACCTGTCGCTGCCGGCCCGCGAGTTCGCCGCGGCGCTGCGCAACGGCGGCTCGAACGTGCTGCTGACCGTCGTCCTCGACGGCAAGGAGCAGCTGGCGCTCACCAAGTCCGTGCAGCGCGACCCGCTGACCCGCGTCCACGAGCACGTCGACCTGCTCCTCGTGCGCCGTGGGGAGAAGACCGTCGTGGACGTCCCGATCGTCATCGTGGGCCAGCCCGGTGTGGACGCGATCCCGAACCACCAGCTCAACACCATCTCGATCGAGGCCGAGGCGACCCACCTGCCCGAGTCCATCGAGGTCGACGTCACCGGTCACACCGCCGGGCAGAACATCACCGCGGGTGACATCGCGCTGCCCGCCGGCGCCACGCTGGTCACCGACGCCGAGGCGCTCGTCATCGGCTTCCTCGGTGCGCCCACCGCCGAGGCCCTCGAGGCCGAGCTCGCCGAGGCCGAGGCCGAGGCCGGCATCGAGCGCGAGGAGTCCGCGCCGGCCGAGGAGGGCGCCGGCCAGGGCGACGTCGTGTCCGAGCCGCAGACCCAGGGCAGCGGCGAGTCCATGGAGTCGGCCGAGAAGGGCTGAGGTCCACCCTGAGCGAGATCACTCCCCGCAGGGGCGCCGGCGACGCCGGCGCCCCTGCGGTCGTGTCCGAGGGCCCGTTCCTCGTCGTCGGGCTCGGCAACCCCGGGCCCAGCTACGCCCGCAACCGGCACAACGTCGGCGCGATGGTGCTCGACGAGCTCGCCGCCCGCGCCGGGGTGAAGCTGTCCCCGGGCAAGGGCAAGCGGGCGCGCACCCTCATCGGCGAGGGCCGGCTGGCCGGTCGCCGCGTCGTGCTGGCCCGGCCCACGACCTACATGAACGAGTCCGGCGGCCCCGTCCGCGGCCTGCTGGACTACCACTCCATCCCGGTCACCGACCTCGTCGTGGTGCACGACGAGCTCGACATCCCCTTCGCCAGCGTGCGGCTCAAGCGCGGCGGCGGCGAGGGCGGCCACAACGGCCTCCGGTCGGTCTCCCGCGCCACCGGCACCAGGGACTACCTCCGGGTGCGCGTCGGCATCGGCCGCCCGCCCGGCCGCCAGGACCCCGCCGACTTCGTGCTCAAGGACTTCTCGGCCACCGAGCGCAAGGAGCTCGACCTGCTGATCGCCGAGGCGGCCGACGCGACGGAGGAGCTCCTGACGCTGGGCCTCGAGCCCGCGCAGAACCTGGTCCACCCCCGCAGCTGACCCCGGCACGGGTGGGTGAGTCGCCGTCCCGATCGGGTGAACAGGTCCGCCTCGCATTGACCCGTCCGTGACGCGCTGTGATGGTCGTTGCGGCGTCAGGCCTGGGGCTCGGACGAACTCCCTGGTGACAGGCAAGTCATCGTCCTCGCACGGGTGACGCCGACTACACGTTGTCACACGTGTCCGGGGGGAACCGTGCTGCTCGACCACTCTGCCGTCCGTCTCGGGACGGCGTCCCGCGCTCTGGCCACACCGCCGTCCACCGTGCGCCGGCCCCGGCTGCGGGCCGGCCGCGCCCCGTGGGCCGGCCGCTACTCGCGCGCCCTCACCGCCTTCGAGGTCGTGGCCGCCGCGGTGGCGGGGGTGGTGGTGCTCGGCACCCATCCCGACGCCTCGCCCACCACCTCGCTGTTCTGGGCCAGCGTGGGGCTGGTCGTCGTCTGGCCCGTCCTGCTGCACGCCACCGGCGCCCACGCCGAGCGGGTCTTCGGCACCGGGAGCGACGAGTACCGCGCCGTCGGGCGGGCCGGGTTCCTCCTGCTCGCCGTCGCCGGGTTCGCCTCCTACGCCGCCGACCTCGACCTCAGCCGGGCCCTGGTCGTCGGCGCCGTCCCGACGCTGACCCTCGGCACCCTGCTGGGACGCTTCGCCGCCCGGTGCGCGCTGCGCGGCCTGCGCGCCCAGGGCCGCTGCACCAAGCGGGTCGTCGTCGTGGGCCGCAGCACGGCCGCCCTCGAGCTGGTCGAGCGGCTGCGCCGCGAGCAGTTCGCCGGCCTGGAGGTCGTCGCCGCCTGCGTGACCCCCGACGACCGAGACCGGGTGGCCCGGACCGCCGGCGTCCCCGTCGGCGGGCTGGACGACGTCCTGACGCTGGCCGGGCACCTCGGCGCCGACACGATCGCGGTCACCTCCGCCAGCGAGACCGCCTCGCAGTACCTGCGCTCGCTGTCCTGGCAGCTGGAGGGCACCGGCATCGAGCTGCTCGTGGCGCCGGGCCTGATCGAGGTCGCCGGCCCCCGCCTGCACATCCGCCCGTTCGAGGGGCTGCCGCTGCTGTCGGTCGAGCAGCCGCGGTTCGAGGGGTGGCAGCGCGTCGTCAAGGGCGGCCTGGACCGCGCGGTCGCCGCCCTGGCGCTGCTCCTGCTCGCCCCGGTCCTGCTCGCCATCGCCGTGGCCGTGACGGTCACCAGCCCCGGCCCGGTGCTCTACCGCCAGGAGCGGGTGGGGGTGAACGGGCAGGCCTTCACGATGCTCAAGTTCCGCAGCATGGTCGTCGACGCCGACCGCCAGGTCGACACCCTGCGGGCGCAGAACATCTCCGACGGGCTGCTGTTCAAGATGCGGGTGGACCCGCGGGTCACCCCCGTCGGCCGGGTGCTGCGCCGGCTGTCGCTGGACGAGCTGCCCCAGCTGTTCAACGTCCTCGGCGGCTCCATGTCGCTGGTCGGCCCACGCCCGCCGCTGCCCGGCGAGGTCGCCCGCTACGACACCTCGGTCAGCCGCCGGCTGCTGGTCAAGCCCGGCCTCACCGGTCTGTGGCAGATCTCCGGCCGCTCCGACCTGTCGTGGGAGGAGTCGGTGCGCCTGGACCTGCGCTACGTCGAGAACTGGTCGCTGGCCATGGACCTGCTGATCCTCGTCAAGACCGTCCGCGCCGTCGCCAGCAGCTCCGGGGCCTACTGAGCGTCACCGCCGGGGCCGCCGCGTGCCCCGTGGGGGTGAGTCCACCCCCCGCAGACCTCCCGCCCGGCTCCACGCCGGTCAATGCTCACCCAGGGCGACGAGATGCGTGCGTCCTGCACGCACACGTCGTTCGCCCGCACGGACGTAGACGGAGGCCCGAATGGACCGCTTGAGCATCGCCATGGTCGGCACGCGCGGCGTGCCGGCCCGGTACGGCGGCTTCGAGACCGCCGTCGAGGAGATCGGCCGCCGGCTCGCCGACGGCGGGCACCGGGTGGTCGTGTACTGCCGCACGGTCCCGGGGGCCTCCGAGCCACAGCCGGCCGAGCACCTGGGCATGGAGCTGGTGCACCTGCCGGCCGCGCGCCGCCGCTCGCTGGAGACCCTGAGCCACACCGCCCTGTCGGTCCGCCACCTGCTGGTCCACCGCACCGACGCGGCCATCCTGTTCAACGCGGCCAACGCACCGCTGCTGCCGGCGCTGCGCGCCGCTCACATCCCGGTCGCCACGCACGTGGACGGGCTGGAGTGGAAGCGCGCAAAGTGGGGTGGCACGGGACGCCGCTACTACCGCGCGGCCGAGGCGCTGGCAGTCCGCTGGTCCGACGTGCTGATCGCCGACGCCCAGGGCATCGCCGACTACTACCGGGACGCCTTCGCGGCGCCGACCACGCTGCTGACCTACGGCGCCCCGCTGATCGAGCCGGGCGCGCACCGGCTGGCCGAGCTCGGCCTCGAGCCGCGCGGCTACCACCTGGTGGTGGCCCGGTTCGAGCCGGAGAACCACGTCGACGTCATCGTCGAGGGCTACGCCGCCAGCACCGCCAGCAAGCCGCTGGTCGTCGTGGGCTCGGCGCCCTACGCCGACGAGTACACCGCCCGGGTGCACGCGCTGGCCGACGACCGGGTGCGCTTCCTCGGCGGGGTCTGGGACCAGGAGCTGCTCGACCAGCTCTACGCCAACTGCGCCACCTACCTGCACGGGCACTCCGTGGGCGGCACGAACCCCTCGCTGCTGCGCGCGATCGGCGCCGGCGCGGCCGTCACCGCCTTCGACGTCGACTTCAACCGCGAGGTCGTCGCCGACGCCGGCCGCTTCTTCCGGACCCCCGCCGACGTCGCCCGGGAGGTCGCCGCCGTGGAGGCCGATCCGGCCTGGGTTCTCCGCGCGGGGGCGCGCGCCCGCCAGCTGGCCGGCGGCTACGACTGGGACCAGGTCGCCGCCGGTTACGAGGAGCTCGCCCGTGTCCTGGCCGGGCGCCGCTTCCCGGCCCGCCGTCCGACCGGTCGCCGCCGGCCGACCGCGGCCGACGCGCCGGTGGGCCCGCGCCCGGCGCCGCGGCCGGCCGAGGTCGTCGTCCTGCCCGCGCCCGCCCCGGCCGTCGAGGACCTCCCGGCGGTGCGGCCGTGACCGCGGTCGTCGGGGCCCGCCCGGCCGGGGACCTGCGGACGACGCTGCGCCGGCTGACCGCCGCGCAGAAGGGCGCGACCGGCGCGCCGGCCTACTCCCGCTTCGTCAACCGGCCGCTGGGCCGGGTGTTCGCCGCGCTGGCCTTCCACGCCGGCCTCACGCCGAACGCGGTCACCGCGGTCAGCGCCGCGTTCACGGCCACCGGCGTCGCCCTGCTCGCCCTGGCCCCGCCGTCGGTGCCGATGGGCCTGGCCGTGGCCGCCTGCCTGGTGCTCGGCTACGCCCTGGACGCCGCCGACGGCCAGCTGGCCCGGCTGCGCGGCGGCGGCTCACCGGCGGGGGAGTGGCTGGACCACATGGTCGACGCCGCCAAGGCCTCCGGCCTGCACCTGGCCGTGCTCGTCGGCTGGTACCGCGCCGACGTGGTCGACGACGTCTGGCTGCTGGTCCCGCTGGGCTACTGCGTCGTCGACGCCGTCACCTACTTCGGCACGATGCTCAACGAGGCGCTGCGGGCCCAGCACGGGGTCCCCACCCGCGCCCAGCGCACCGGCCAGCGGGTCGGCGTGGGCCGCTCGCTGCTGACGCTGCCGACCGACTACGGCCTGCTGGCCTGCGTCTTCGTCCTGTTCGGGGCGCCCGTGCTGTTCGTCCCGACCTACACCGTCCTCTTCCTGGCGGCGGCGGCCTTCCTCGCCCTCGCCTCGGTCAAGTGGTTCCGCGAGATGGGCAGGTTGCCGCGATGAGCACCGAACCCGGGACGCCCGCGTCCCCTCCGACCCCGGCCCGGCGGCGCCGGCTGGCGCTCACCGCGGCCCTCGTCGCGGTGCTGGCCGCCCTGGTCACGCTCGGGGTGGTCCTCGGTGGCGACGACGAGGCGACGAGCGCGCCCTCGGCCGTGACCGCCACCCCCACGGAGGCCCCGGCGGCCACCACGGCCACCACGGCACCGGACGTCGTGCCGCAGCTCCCGACGCCGGAGCCCACCGGCCCGACCGAGGACGTCGACGAGGCGCCGCCGACGCTGCCGGAGGTGCCGCTGGACGCCGAGGGCGCGGTCGGCGACGTCGTCGTGACGCTGCCGGCCATCGAGGCGATCGAGGGCACCGCGGTCGGCCCGGGCAACATCGCCGGGCCCGCGCTGCGGGTCACCGTGCGGGTGGAGAACGGCACGGCCGAGCCGGTCGCGCTCGGCGGCGTCGCGGTGAACCTCGCCTACGGCCCGGACCGCACGCCGGCCTCGCCGCTGGACGACCCGTCCCGGCGGCCGTTCGCCACGATGGTGGAGCCGGGGGAGTCGGCCGAGGGCGTGTACGTCTTCACCGTCCCCGCCGACCAGCGCGACCGGGTGATGGTCGAGGTCGGCTACGAGGCGGGCGCGCCGCTGCTGCTGTTCACCGGACCGGTGGCCTGACCCGGTGACCGTCCCCGCCCCGCGCGCGCCGTCGGAGCCCGCCACCCCGCGGCCGCCGCTGCTGGTCGTCCACCCGGGCGCGGAGCTCTACGGCGCCGACCGGGTGCTGCTGGAGTCCGCGACCGCGCTGTCCGGCCGCTTCACCGTCACGGTCGCCGTGCCCGGCCCCGGCCCGCTGGTCGGGGAGCTGGAGGCCCGCGGGGTGCGCGTGGAGCTGTGCCCCATGCCGGTGCTGCGCAACGCCGCGCTGCGCCCGCGCGGCGCGGTGCGGCTGCTCGCCGACGCCGTCCGCGGCACGCTGCCGGCGCTGCGGCTGCTCCGCCGGCACGGGGCCGCGGGCGTGTACGTCAACACGCTCACCCTCCCGTCCTGGCCGCTGCTGGCGCGGCTGGCCGGGCGGCGGTCGCTGTGCCACGTGCACGAGGCCGAGCAGTCCGCCCCGCGGCTGCTGCGGCTCGGGATGGCGCTGTGCCCCGCGCTGGCCGACCGGGTGGTGGCCAACAGCCGGTTCACCCTCGACGTCCTCGCCGAGGTCGCCCCACGGCTGCGCGGGCGCAGCACCCTCGTGCGCAACGCCGTCCGCGGACCAGAGGAACCGGTGCCCGCGCGGGCCGAGCTGACCGGACCGCTGCGGCTGCTCTACGTCGGCCGGCTCTCCCCGCGGAAGGGCCCGCAGGTCGCCGTCGCCACCCTGCAGGAGCTGCTGGCCCGCGGTGTCGACGCCCGGCTGACCCTCGTCGGCTCGGTCTTCGAGGGCTACGAGTGGTTCGCCGACGAGCTGTGCCGGACGGTCGACGAGGCCGGCCTGGCCGACCGGGTCGAGTTCGCGGGGTTCTCCTCCGACGTCTGGCCGCACCTGTCCGCCGCCGACGTCGTGCTCGTGCCCTCGGTGGGCGACGAGTCGTTCGGCAACACCGCGGTGGAGGCGCTGCTCGCCGCCCGGCCGCTGGTGGTCAGCGCGCACAGCGGGCTGCGGGAGGCCGCGGC
The DNA here is from genome assembly GCF_054050015.1 of Geodermatophilus sp. SYSU D01176. Classification (NCBI taxonomy): domain Bacteria; kingdom Bacillati; phylum Actinomycetota; class Actinomycetes; order Geodermatophilales; family Geodermatophilaceae; genus Geodermatophilus; species Geodermatophilus sp. SYSU D01176. Next base: position 62,777 of record NZ_JBJGYN010000006.1, read on the forward strand.
CGGCTACGCCGCCGCGCAGGCGGTGGACGCCGGCCGGCCCGAGGAGTGGGCCGACGCCGTCCAGCGGCTGACCGCCGACTGGGACGCGACGCGGGCCGCGGCACTGGCCGACGCCGCCGAGGCCCGCCGCCGGCACGCGCCCGAGCGGTTCCGGGACGAGCTGGTGGCCGCGGTGGCCGCCCTCGGCGCCGTCGCGGACGAACCACCCGTCGCACTCACCAGTGACCCGCAGTCACCGGACGGCGGTGCTGCGGCGCTGGTCACGGCCACGAACGGGTGACGGGCCCCCTTCGGGTGATGACGGTCCGTCACCGCAGCTGGTGGACTCCTCGGTGCACTCATCGTCCACGGGGGGATTCCTGACGTGCCTGTGATCGGCTATGCGCCCGGTGCCTACGACCTGTTCCACATCGGGCACCTGAACATCCTCAAGCACGCTGCGGCGCACTGCGACCGGCTGATCGCCGGCGTGGTCGCCGACGAGGTGCTGCTGCAGACGAAGGGCCGGCTGCCGCTCGTCCCGCTCGCCGAGCGGATGGAGATCGTCCGCAACATCCGGTGCGTGGACGACGTGCACGCCGAGGTGGTCCCGGACAAGCTCGACACCTGGCGCGACGTCCGGTTCGACGTGATCTTCAAGGGTGACGACTGGCGGGGCACCACCAAGGGCGCGCGGCTCGAGCGCGACTTCGCCGCCGTGGGCGTGGAGGTCCGCTACTTCCCGTACACGATGCACACCTCGAGCACCGCGCTGCGCCGCGCGCTGGCGGCCCTCGAGGCCCCCGCGTCGGCCGGAGCCGCCCGGTGAGCGTCGCGACCGCGCCCCGGGTGCGGCTGCCGCTCCCGCCGGTGCTCATGTACCACTCGATCAGCCCGTCGGCCGAGCTCGACCCGCACCGGCTGCGCGTGCACCCCGACCGGCTGGACCGGCACCTGCGGCTGCTGCGCCGGCTGGGCCTGCGCGGGGTCTCGCTCACCGAGCTGGTGCGCGCGGCCGACCGCGGCGAGGCGGCGGGGCTGGTCGGGCTCACCTTCGACGACGGCTACACCGACTTCCTCGACCACGCCGTCCCGGTGCTGCAGCGGCACGGGATGACCGGCACGGTCTACGTCGTCGCCGGGCGCATGGGCGGGCAGAACGAGTGGGACACCGGCCCGCGCTTCGACATCATGGACGCCGAGCAGGTGCGCGCCGTGGCCGCGGCCGGCCAGGAGGTCGGCAGCCACACGATGACCCACGCCCGGCTGGCCGGCGCCGACCCGGCCGTCCTCGCCGCCGAGGTGGGGGAGAGCCGCCGCGTGCTGGAGGACGTGCTGCAGGCCGAGGTGGCCAGCTTCTGCTACCCCTACGGCTCCTACGACGAGGCCGCGGCCGACGCCGTCCGGGCCGCGGGCTACGACAACGCCTGCGTCACCGGTGACTACCGGCCCGGCGACCGGGTCACGCTGCCGCGCTGCTACGTCAGCCCGCGCGACACCCGGGCGCACGTCGTGGCCCGGCTGGCCCGGCACACCCTGCGGCTGCGGTCCGCGTCCGCGCGGGACTGAGCCGGTCATGAGGGGGAGGCTCGGCCGGCTGCTGGGCCGCCGCGCGACCGCGGCGGTCCTCGGGCAGGGCACCCAGGCGCTGGCCGGGCTGGCGCTGCAGGTGGCCGCCGCGCGGCTCCTGGGCGCGGGTGGGCTGGCGGTGTTCGCCCTCGTCTACGGCGCGCTGGTCCTGGGGACGGCGGTCTGCAGCGGCCTGGTCGGCGACTCGCTGACCGTGCTGGACCGCGCCGACCGCGGCACCCGGGCCGGCCTGCACGTGTGGACGGCGCTGGTCTCCACCGGCGTCGGGCTGGCCGGCGCGGCCGCGGCGCTGGCCAGCGGGCTGGTGCCGGTGTGGGCCGGGCTGCTGCTCGGACCCGCCTGCGCCGCCTTCGTCGTCGAGGACACGCTGCGCCGACTGCTCATGGCGACCGGCCGGTACCGGGCGCTCCCGGTGGTCGACCTCACCAGCCTCGCCGGGGCGCTGGCGGCGCTGGGCGTCGCCGGGATGACCGGCGGTGTCACCCTCGCCTCCTTCGTCGTGGCGCTGCTCGTGGGCCAGGCGTCGGCCGCGGTCGTGGCCTGGTGTCGGGTGCCGTCGGACGAGCGGCCGCGCGGCCCATGGCGCCGTCCGGACCTGCGCGGCGTCGCCTCCTTCGGCGTCTGGCGGGCCGCTGCGCAGACCGTCCGCCCCAGCTCGCTGACCCTGCTGCGCGTCCTGGTGGTCGCGACGGCGGGGGCCGCGGCCTACGGGCCGCTGGAGGCCGCCCGGGTCTACACCGCCCCGACGCTCACCCTGGTGGCCGGCATCGGCTCCTTCCTGCTGCCGCACTTCGTCGGGCTGCGCGGCCGGCCGCCGGCCGAGAGCCTGCGCGTCGCCGACCGGGCCGCGGTGGGGCTGGCCGCGGGGGTCGGAGCGGTCGGCATTGCCGGGCTGCTCGCGCTGCCGTGGCTGGGGCCGGCGCTGACCGGCGGGGACTACGCGGTGCCCGCCGCCGCCGTCGCGGGCTGGGCGGTGTACGCCGTCGCCGGCGCGGTCCTCCTGCCGTACTCCTCGCTGGCCTCGGTGCACGGCGGCCAGCGCCGCGTGCTGGCGCTGCGTGCGCTGGAGTTCTGCGCGCTGGGCGCGGTCGCCGCCCTGGTCCTGCTCGCACCCGGGGGCGTGGCCTGGGCGCCGCTGGCCCTGGCGCTCGGCCCGGCGCTCGCGGCCCTCGCCGTCCGGCAGTCGGTCGTCGTGCCGATGGCGCGGTCGACGGCACCGGCCTCGGTGCTCATCCCCGCATGAGACGGGACCTGCGAGCCGCGGACGGCGGACCCGGTGCCAGCGTTCTTCCCGCTCTGCCGGCGCGATCGCACCCGCGATGCGGGAGATCCGCCGGCAATGGGCCCGCTGCCTGCTGAGCGAGTGCCTGCCGACCTACCGCTCTCCTCTGTGGCGACGTGCGGCCCCATCGCACGCCTCCGCGCCACGCCCAGGCGAACACCCCTCGATCCCCGCCCCGGGGGACTGTCGATGTCCGGGCAGTGGGTGGATCGCCCGAGGCGGGGTGCTGGCCGGCCCCTCGACGCAAGCCACTCCCCCGGGGAAGGGTCTCTCGCGCCGGCTGGGCCCGGTCGAGGCCGTCCCGGCGCACGAGGTGCGGTGATCGCCGGGGCCTGTCGGCCGAGGGGCACGGTTGCGACGCGGCCTATTCGTTGCTGTAGATCCGGTGCGGATCGATCAGCACGGCGGTGCGCCGTTGCTCGGCCATGACTCGGTCGTACTCCTCCCAGTTCTCGTGTCGGCCGCCGGCCGCGGCGAACACCGCGCGCAGCAGCAGGCGGAGCCGGTCGGCGTCGGCCAGCCACGGCTGCGGGTCGTCGGGCCCGGCCACCTGCGCGCGTCCTTCCACCGTCGCCCACTGCCAGCCGTGCCGGAAGGTGACGGTCACCTGCGGGCGGGCGCGGAGGTTGGCCAGCTTGACCCGGCCGTAGGTGACGAAGGCCAGCGCCGGCCGCCCGGTCGCCGGATGGGCGAGGATCCCCGCGTTGACCACCGAGGCCTGGATGGTCGAGTCGGCCCGCAGCGTGGAGACGACCGCGAGGTGGTGCTCGTCGGCGGCGATGGCCGCGACGTCGTCGAGGCTGGTCACATCTCCACTTTGGCACCGGCCCCGGGGCGGCTCAGGTCGGCTGCTCGGGGTCGACGAACCGGCTACGGCCGTGGGGGGAGTGGAGGCCGGGCGTCTGGCGGGTCGGCACGAGCCCTGTTGCGGTCGCAGTCGACGGCGTGCGGGGAGTTGGCGGGCCGCGCGAACCTGCCGGTGCGGCGGCCTGGGGACGGCGGTGCGCCGCCATGAACGCGATCGTGACGGCCTGGCCGTGTGGGCCTCACCGTCGTCTTTCGGTGTCTCAGGGACCCTGGCCCCACCGCGCCGTCCCGGGGCTGCGAAGGGATCTCCCAGCCGACCGATGCGTCGCGTCGTCGATGCCCGTAACACGCTGCAGGGGCGTGCCATGGCGGCCTCCGGGGAAGAGTTGAAAGACCCGCCCCGCGGCAACCCACGGCGACTGAGGACCCGGCGGCGGACCCCAACGAGCCGTCAGTTCCCGCCGGCGAGCGACAACCGCGATCGGCCGGCGCCTGATCGGTCGTGAGCCGTCACCTCTCAGGCTGACCGTTGCCCATCTCCGTTGACGACGAACGTCGCCGAGGTCTGCTCATCCTCACCCTTGCGGGGTTCCATTCAGTTGACAACCCGTCTGCGCCTTTGATGTCTTTGCTCTATGGCTACCAAGACCCAGGTTGTCCTGGTCGATGACCTCACCGGCGACCCGGCAGACACGACCGTGAAGTTCGCTCTGGACAAGACCGAGTACGAGATCGACCTCTCGAATGAGAACGCAGCGGAACTGCGGGAAGGACTTTCTCGGTACGTTGACGCTGCGCGGAAGGTGACCGGCGGCGGGCGCCGGAGCGCGCAAACGGCGAAGCCCGCCTACGCCGGATACGACCCGGCCGCGGTACGCGCGTGGGCGGCCGGGCAGGGCATCGAGGTCAATGCCCGCGGGCGCATCAAGGCAGACGTCGTGGAGAAGTTCCGGGCCGCCGGCAACTGAGCCGGCGGCGGCTGGCCGGCGGGCAGGTCGGGGCCGGCGACGGACCTCCGCCGTGCTCAGCAGCTCCTCGAGGGCCTCGAGCCGCCGGCAGTCATCGGGAGTCCGAAGAGGTATCAGGCATGGCGGCCACGCTCAGCAGCAATGGCGGCAAGTTTGTCCTTCATGCCCCGGAATGCCGCGCCCAGGTCGATCTGTGCGCGGTCCTCGGGTGCCAGGTCGGCGTACGCGGTCATGATCCCCTGCTGGAGGTCGGCGTCGCCGAACAATGCGCGGATGAACACCGCCGCTTGCCGGCCGAGGCTTTCCGCCGCCGGTCCCCGCCCGGCTGTTGCCCGGGTCAGGGCCGCCTCGCAGGCGGGGGAGAGGTCACTGCCAACCGCCCACCGGTAGAGCGCCAGCGCTGAGCGGAAGGTCCGGAAGTCCGCGTTCACCTGCTCCAGTCCCTGCACCCGCCACGAGCCCTTCCGGCGCCACGGACGTCGTCCGCTTTCGACCGTGACGCCGGAGTACAGCGCCAGCGGTTCATCATCAACCTCGCTGGCGACGTGCCGGACCCATTCGGAAGTCAGGTCCCAGGACGTGAGCCGGATGGGTGGCGCGTCCCGGAAGTCGACGAGGTTCCAGCCGCGGGACCGCTCGAGCTGACCGCCTCGGACGGTGACCGAGGCATCCGAGCGAACCGAGGGGAACACCAGGCCGTCGGCGCCGAGACACCGTAGCCACTGGCCGGCAATGAGCGAAGCGCCAGCGCCGCCGCCGGGTCTTTGTACCAGCAGGGTAGGCAGGAGATCGACGAACCGATCGAGCGGCGGCTTCCGGGGAAACGCCGCGGTCTCCTCGCCGTCGGCCGACAGCCAGCGCAGCCGGGTCAGGTTCTGCGTGAACCACTCGGCGACCGCCGGAATGCGCAGGTCGATGAGTCGTTGGAAGCTCTCGTTCGTCACCGAAGCCTGCAGAGCGACTTCCACGGCGTCGTGCCCGTCCTCGACGAACGGTCGCAGCCACGGATGCGAGTCACGCAGGAAGCCGGGGATGTCGAGGAGGTAGACGGGTGGGTCGTCGCCGTGGCGGGGGTGCGCGGCGTCCGCCCCCCTCATCTCGTCCTGGACGTCGTGGATGTCGAGGATGCCTGCCCTGAGCGGGTCGTGGTATGCGGTGAGTTCCCGGACCATCGTGCCGCCGTCCCACCCGTCGGGTGAGTGGCACACCGAGAAGTACCGGCCCCGGGGCAGGTGTCCGTCGCCGGAGAATCGTCGGTCGGCGCTCGTGGTGGGTTGGGTGTCCCAACCGGGTCGCCCCAGGAAGGCATCGACCTCTGTCTTGGCCTCCTCGGCGACGGTCTCCTTGGTCCGATCCCAGTCCTGCCAGAACGAGGAGAAGAGGGTGAGCGCCGCTCGGCCGATATCGCCCAGTCGCTGCGGATCCACCTGCTTGAGCACCAGCGCTATGGGCTGGAATGGTGGCGGGCTCGTCGGTGGTGTGCACCGTGCCACGCTGTGGGGGTCCTTGGGTTGCAGGTGCACGAAGTGCAACGGCTTGGCGGTCACCGGCGCCACCTCCTCAGGTAGGGCCTCAGGCGAAGCCCGTGGGACCGGTGGGCGTTGAGCGTGCCGCCCATGCCATCACCGCGGCGTCACTCACGTCTTCGGCAGACTGGTTCTGAGTCGACCCACCTCTTCGTCTGGCCTTGTCGGGCGCCAACGCGGCGATCGGCGGCGCAGGCGACTTCCGAGATCGGCGTCGCGCGCAGGTCAACGGCTGAGTTCACGTGCGGACTTGTGCAGTAGCGCTTGCTTCGCGCTCCGCCTCCTGCTGTTGCACGTGGGTGGGGCACGAGCCCAGTCGGCCCGGATCGCCCTGGCTGAGAATCCACGGTGTCACCGTGACCGGCGCGACGGTCGGACGCGAGAGGCGCGATGCCGGCCGGGCCAGGTCCCGGGGACGGATGAGCAAGCCCGCGGGCCAGGTCAGTCGGGCAGCGCCTCGGCCTCGGCGGCCAGCCGGTCGGCCGATCCTCGCTCGGTGAGCGCGGACACCGCGGCGAGCAGCAGGAAGGCCGGGGTCGCGTCGAACATGCCGCTCTCCACGGTGCTGCGCCCGACGAGGAAGACCAGCAGGCTGAGGACGAGGACCCGCACCGGCCGCGGCGCCCGGGCCGCGCCGCGCAGGGTCCACAGCACCCAGCCGAGGCCGACCGCCAGGCCCAGGACGCCGGCCTGCACGAGCAGCGAGACCCAGCTGCTGTCCAGCGGCTGCTCGTCCCACCACTGGCCCTTGATCGGGATGACCTTGAGCGCCATGCCCCCGCCGAACAGGTCCTGCCAGGCCGTCTGCGGCAGGTCCACCGCGGCCCGCCAGGCGATGAAGCGGGACTCCAGGGTGCCCACGCCGTCCCCGTCGCGGGTGACGAAGGCGCTGACGACGCCGGTCGCGACCGCCCCGACCACCGCCAGCGCGCCGAGGAGGAGGCCGCCGACCACCAGCCCGACCGGCGGGCGGCGCAGGTACAGGGCCATGACCGCGACCGCGACGAGCAGCATGAGCAGGCCGGTGCGCGACTCGGTCGCCCAGATGACCCCGAGGAAGGCCGCGCCCGTGACGGCGTCGGCCCAGCCGGCCCGCCCGAGCACCGTGCGCCAGGCCAGCAGCAGGACGACCACCCCGGCCAGCAGGGACAGCTCGTTGGGGCTCAGCGCCGGGACGCCGCCGGCCAGCCGGCCCTCGGCGAGGGTGGGCAGCCCGGTGACGGCGGCGACGGTCGCCACCGCGCCGCAGGCGACCGCCAGGCTGGTGAGGACCTGCACGCCGGGCGCGGCCCGCAGCAGCAGGTGCACGGTGGCCCCCAGCACGGCCACGCGGACGGCGACCGTGCCGCCGGCCACCAGGTCGCCGCTGGTCAGCGCCCCGAACAGCGAGCAGCCGAGGACGGCGCCGAGCCACCACAGCCAGGCCGTGCCGACCCGCCGGCGCGGCCCGGACGACGCCAGGAGGAAGGCCCCGGCCAGCGCCACCGCGCTCAGCGCCGCCTTGGCGAGGACGACGGGGTCCAGCGACCCGGTGAAGTACTCGCCGCGCCGCCAGCCCACCGTGACGACGACGAGCAGGACCGCGACCGCCAGCACACCCGGACGCCGCGCGTCGGCCGGCGGCGCGGCGACAGCGGAGCCGGCCGCGACGGGAGCGGAGCCGGTCACGGCGCTCAGCGCGGCGTCGGCACCGGGGCGGCCGGGAGTGCCGGCGTCCCCTCGGGGTGCGCGACCGGCTGCGGGGTGCCGCCGCCGGAGCGGATCGGGGTGAGGACCAGCGCGAGCGGCCGGATGCCGGCGCCGGTCAGGATCGTGCCCAGCTCGGCGAGGTCGGCCCGCTGCGCCCGCCCAGGGGCGACGGCGACGACCACGTCGGTGGTGCCGGCGAGCCGGCGCCAGTCGTGCGACGCCATGAGCGGGGAGACCACCGACAGCCGGACCCGGACGGGCCCGGCGGGCGCGTCGTCCCCGGCCGGGTCCACGACCGCCGTCGGCAGGCCGGCCGCGCGCAGCCGCTGGGCCAGCTCCTCGACCAGGGACCACGGCGTCAGCTCCGGGGAGGAGGAGACGAGGGCGACCGACACCGGCCGGTCCTCGGCCAGCGCCTCCAGCCGCCGGGCCAGGACGGCTCCCGGCTCGCCGGCCAGCGCGCTGCGCCGGGCACGGCCGGCCGGGCGGGCCAGCACCGGGACGTCGTCCGCCCCGTGCCACGCCGCGCGGACGTCATCGGCGGAGTTCAGCCGGCCGTCCACCCGGCTGCGGACGACGGCGGCCGCCGCGCCCAGCGCCAGCCCGACGACCAGCGCGAGCCCGATGAGCAGCGCGGTCTGCGGCGAGGCGGGCGACGTCGGCACGGTGGCGGGGTTGGTCACGGTGAGGTCGACCGGCGCGGCGCCGCCGGCCGGCCGCTCGAGCTGCTCGACGACCGCGCCGAACTCCTCAGCGACGGCGTCGGCGACCCGCGCGGCCTCGGCGGCGTCGCGGCCGGTGACGGCGATGTCGATCTGGGAGGTCTCCAGCGGGTTGGACGCCTCGACGCGGGCGCGCAGGTCGGCGAAGGACTCGTCCAGCCCGAGGTCCTCGATGACGGGGTCCAGGACGGCGCGGCTGCGGGCGACGTCGGGGTAGCTGGTGACGCGCTGGTTGACGAACTGCGCGCCGCTGGTGCCCTCCCCGCTGCTCGCGACGAACACCTGCGCCGTCGCCCGGTAGGTGGGCGGCGTGGCCAGCACGACGACGACCGCGGCGAGCAGGCAGGCCAGCACCACCCCGACGCCGGTCGTCCAGTGGCGGCGCAGCGCCGTCCCGTAGTCCCGCAGTTCCACGCCGTTTCCCCCGCCGTCGGTCCAGCCTTCCGCAGCGCACGGTAGGTGCGCGGCCGCGCCCGGGCCCGGGTCCGGGCGGGCGGATCACCCCATCGGGGGGGCGCCTCGCGGCGGCGGCGGGGTCGGTGGAGCGGGACTAACCTGGAGGACCGGCCCCCCGTGCACCCGGCGCGACGTGCGTGGCCGCTGACCCAGGAGCGATCCACTCGTGACCCTTCGCGGCGTGCTCGACGTCGTCCTCACCGACCCCGGCATGGCCCGCGTCGTGGCCGCCGCCGGGAACGCGGAGCTGGCGGTCGCCGCCCCGCCGTCCGTGCAGCCGCTGGTCGCCGCGGCGCTCGCGGCCCGGCCGGCCGGTGCCGGCGTGCCCGTCCTCCTCGTGACGGCCGGGGAGCGGGACGCCGACCAGGTCGCCGACCAGCTGCGCTGCTTCCTGCCCGACCGGCGCACCGAGGTCTTCCCCGCCTGGGAGACGCTGCCGCACGAGCGACTGTCCCCGCGGGCGGACACCGTCGGCCGGCGGCTGGCCGTGCTGCGCGACCTGACCCACCCGGGCGTCAACGGAGCGATCGACGTCCTGGTCGCGCCGGTCCGCAGCGTGCTGCAGCCGCTGGCCCCCGGCCTCGGCGACCTCGTGCCGGTGGAACTCCGGCCCGGCGACACCACCGAGCTGGACGACGTCGCCCGTGCGCTCGCCGACGCCGCCTACACCCGCGTGGAGCTGGTGGAGAAGCGCGGCGAGTTCGCCGTCCGCGGTGGGCTGCTCGACGTCTTCCCGCCCACCGAGCCGCACCCGGTGCGCGTGGAGTTCTGGGGTGACGAGGTCGACGAGCTGCGCTACTTCTCCGCGGCCGACCAGCGCTCCCTCGACGAGCGCCCGGAGCGGTTGTGGGCGCCGCCGTGCCGCGAGCTGCTGCTCACCGACGAGGTGCGCGCCCGCGCCGCCCAGCTCGCGGCCGCGCACCCCGGCCTGGTGGAGATCCTCGGCAAGCTGGCCGAGGGCATCGCCGTCGAGGGCATGGAGTCGCTGACCCCGGCGCTGATCGAGGGGCAGCTGCAGCTCCTCACCGACCTGGTGCCGGCCGGCACGCACGTGCTGGTGTGCGACCCCGAGCGGGTGCGCAGCCGCGCCGCGGACCTGGTGCGCACCGCCGAGGAGTTCCTGGCGGCGAGCTGGGCCACCGCCGCCGAGGCCGGCGAGGCGCCGATCGACCTCGGTGCGTCGTCCTTCCGCGACCTCGCCGACGTCGAGGCCGCCGCCCGCGGCCGCGGCCTGCCGTGGTGGAGCACCGGCGCGTTCACGTTGCAGGCCGAGGACGACGACACCCACGTCACCCTCGACGCGACCACCGTCGAGCGCTTCGCCGGCGACGTGCCGCGCGCGGTCGAGCAGCTGCGCGGCTGGTCCCGCGACGGCTGGCGGGTCGTGGTCACCTTCGCCGGTCCCGGCCCCGCGCAGCGCGCCGCCGACCAGTTCACCGAGGCCGACCTCGGCACCCGCCTGGTACCCGACGTCGCCACCGCCCCCGAGCAAGGGCTCACCCACGTCACCCAGGGCAACCTGGAGACGGGCTTCGCCTTCCCCGGTGTGGGGCTGGCGCTGCTGACCGAGCACGACCTCACCGGGCAGCGCGGGACGACGATGCGCGACGCGGTGAAGATGCCGGCGCGCCGCCGCAACGCCGTCGACCTGGTGCAGCTGCAGCCCGGCGACCTCGTCGTCCACGAGCACCACGGCATCGGCCGCTACATCGAGATGGTCAGCCGCACCGTCAACGGCGGGCAGCGGGACTACCTGATCGTCGAGTACGCGCCGTCCAAGCGCAACCAGCCGCCGGACCGCCTGTTCGTGCCCACCGACGCCCTGGACCAGCTGACCCGCTACGTCGGCGGCGAGGTCCCGGCGCTGTCCAAGCTCGGCGGTGCGGACTGGCAGAAGACCAAGGGCCAGGCGCGCAAGGCGGTCAAGCAGATCGCCGCGGAGCTCATCCGGCTGTACTCCGCGCGCATGGCCACCAAGGGGCACGCGTTCGGCCCGGACACCGTCTGGCAGCGCGAGCTCGAGGACGCCTTCCCGTTCCAGGAGACGCCCGACCAGCTGGCGGCCATCGACGAGGTCAAGGCCGACATGCAGAACCCGGTCCCGATGGACCGGATCATCTGCGGGGACGTCGGCTACGGGAAGACCGAGATCGCCGTCCGGGCGGCGTTCAAGGCGGTGCAGGACGGCAAGCAGGTCGCCGTCCTGGTGCCGACGACGCTGCTGGCCAACCAGCACTACAAGACCTTCTCCGAGCGGGTCGCGCAGTTCCCGGTCAAGGTGCGCGTCCTCTCCCGGTTCCAGTCCGACGCCGAGTCGCGGCAGATCCTCGACGAGCTGGCCAAGGGCGAGGTCGACATCCTCGTCGGCACCCACCGACTGCTGCAGCCGACCACCCGGTTCAAGGACCTCGGCCTGGTCATCGTCGACGAGGAGCAGCGCTTCGGTGTCGAGCACAAGGAGTACCTGAAGACCATGCGGACGGCGGTCGACGTGCTGTCGATGTCGGCCACCCCGATCCCGCGCACGCTGGAGATGTCGCTGACCGGCATCCGCGAGATGTCGACGATCCTCACCCCGCCGGAGGAGCGGCACCCGGTGCTGACCTACGTGGGCGCGTGGGACGACAAGCAGATGGCCGCGGCGATCCGCCGGGAGCTGCTGCGCGACGGGCAGGTGTTCGTCATCCACAACCGGGTGCAGTCGATCGACAAGGCCGCGGCGAAGATCCGCAACCTCGTGCCCGAGGCCCGCGTCGCCGTCGGCCACGGGCAGATGAAGGAGCACGAGCTGGAGCGGATCATGGTCGGCTTCTGGGAGAAGGAGTACGACGTCCTGGTGGCGACGACGATCGTCGAGTCCGGCCTGGACATCCCGAACGCCAACACCCTGGTCGTCGACCGGGCCGACACCTTCGGGCTCTCCCAGCTGCACCAGATCCGCGGGCGGGTCGGCCGCGGCCGGGAGCGGGCCTACGCCTACTTCACCTACGACCCGTCGCGCCCGCTCACCGAGACCTCGGTCGACCGGCTGACCACCATCGCGCACAACACCGACCTCGGTGCCGGCATGGCGGTGGCGATGAAGGACCTGGAGATCCGCGGGTCGGGCAACCTGCTCGGCGGCGAGCAGTCCGGGCACATCGCCGGCGTCGGTTTCGACCTGTACGTGCGGCTGGTCGGCGAGGCGGTCACCGACTACCGGGCGCAGCTCCACGGGGAGGAGCCGCCGGCCGAGCCGGCCGACGTCCGGGTGGACCTGCCGGTCGACGCCCACCTGCCGCACGACTACGTGCCCGGCGAGCGGCTGCGGATGGAGGCCTACCGCAAGGTGGCCTCGGTGCAGTCCGACGAGCAGGCGCAGGCGGTGCTCGACGAGCTCACCGACCGCTACGGCAGCCCGCCGGCGCCGGTGCTCAACCTGCTGGCCGTGGCCCGCTTCCGGGCCGCCGTCCGGCAGTGGGGGATCACCGAGGTGTCCCTGCAGGGCCGGGCGATCCGGATCAGCCCCGTGCCGCTGCCGGAGTCCAAGCAGATGCGGCTGGCCCGCCTCGCCGACGGCGCCACCTACAAGGCCGCCGCCGACACCATCTCGCTCAAGGTGCCCGTCGGCCCCGACCGGCGGACGCCGCTGCGCGACGTCGCGCTGCTGGAGCACCTGCACTCCCTGCTGGCCGCCGTCCTGGAACAGCCGGTCGCGAAGGCCGGCTGAGCCACTGGCGCCTGCGCTGTGGGTCACACCGTGTGTGGCACCCTCCGAACCGTGCAGACCCGTCGCCTGACCGCATCGCTGGCCGCCGGACTGGTGGCGCTCGCCGGGCTGGCCGGCTGCCGGACCGACCCGGGCGTGGCGGCCTACGTGGGCGAGGAGCAGGTGACCGTCGACGAGCTGACGACGGCGGTCGACTCGCGCCTGGAGGACCCGGCCCTGGCGCAGGCCGCCGCGGGCCGGGAGGACGAGTTCACCCGGCTGGTCCTCACCCGGCTGGTCCAGGCTGAGCTGTACGACCGGTTCGCACAGCGCTACGACGTCACGGTCGACGACGGCGACGTGCAGGCCCGGCTGGACGAGCTGCTCGCCGGGGAGGACCCGGAGGCGGTCTACGCGCAGGCCGCCGCCCAGGGCGTGGCCCGGGCCGACGTCTTCGAGACGATCCGGCAGCAGCTGCTGCGCCAGCGGGTCGCCGAGTCCCAGGGCCTCGGTGGGGTCAGCGAGGAGCAGCTGCGCGCCGCCTACGCCGAGGCGCTGCCCGGCCTCACGCAGGTGCGCCTCGGGTACGTCAACGTGCCCGACCAGGCGGCCGCCGACGCCGCGGTCGCCGCGCTCCAGGCCGACCCGGGCGCCTACCCGGCGATCGCCGCGCAGTTCCCGGGCGAGGCCACCCTGCCCGAGGTGTCGCCCCGTGCGCCGGACCAGGTGCCGGCGCCGATCGCCGACGTGGTCACGTCCGCCGCGCCGAACACGGCCACCTCGCTCACCGTGGCCGACCTGCCCGGCGTCCTCGTCGTCTTCGTCGGCGAGCCGGTCGTGCCGAGCTTCGAGGAGGTCCGCCCCCAGCTGGAGGAGGGCGCCCGGGGCGACGCCGACGCCGCCGCGCAGGAGCTGGTCGCCGACGTCCGCGCCGGCATCGACGTCACGGTGAACCCGCGGTTCGGCGTCATCGAGGACGGGGCGATCGTCCCGTCCGACGGCGGGGTCGTCGAGATCCTCGAGGAGGCGGGCGGCACCGCACCGGCGGCTGCCGGAGACTGACCGGGTGCCCGTCGCGCTCGCCGTCGTCGTCCACCCGGCCCTCCCGGGCCTGCTCGCTCCCGCCGCCTGGCGGGCCGTGTCCAGCGGCCGCCCGGTCGTCGCGCTGCCCGGCGCCGCCCCGACCGCCGAGGCGCTGCGCGGCGAGGGCTGGGCGGTGGACGACGTCCCCGACGCCGCGGCCGCCGCCGCCCGCCCCGACAGCGTCGTCGCCCTCGTCCCGGCCGGTACGGAGGTGGACGCCGGGGAGGTCGTCGACGCCCCGTCGCTCCCCGGCGACCGGCTGCTCGACGTCGTCCGGGTGATGGACGTGCTGCGCTCGCCCGGGGGCTGCCCATGGGACGCCGAGCAGACGCACTCCTCGCTGCGCGGCTACCTGCTCGAGGAGGCGCACGAGGCCTACGACGCGATCGTCGACGACGACCCGGCGGCGATGCGCGAGGAGCTCGGCGACGTGCTGTTGCAGGTGGTCTTCCACGCCCGGGTCGCGGCCGAGGCCGACCCGTCCCGCCGGTTCACGGTGGACGACGTCGCCGGCGACCTGGTCGACAAGCTGGTCCGGCGGCACCCGCACGTGTTCGGCGACGCCGGCAACGCGGGGCCTCGCCCGGACACAGCCCAGGTCGAGGCGGGCTGGGAGGAGATCAAGAAGGCGGAGAAGCAGCGGCGTTCCCCCACCGAGGGGGTGTCCCGCTCGCAGCCCGCGGCGTCGTGGGGCGCGGCGCTGGTGCGCCGCGCGACCCGCGCCGGGCTGTCCACGCCCGAGCCCGCGGAGCTCGGGTCGGCCAGTCCCGAGGAGCTGGGGGAGCGGCTGCTCGCCGTCGTCACCGCCGCCGAGCAGCGCGGGTGGGACGTGGAGGACGCGCTGCGCGAGGCGGTGCGCCGCTACGCCGGGGAGCTCGACGCCGAGGCGGAGTCCCGCGCGGTCTAGCGGTGCGAGCCGTCGCGGATCCGTCCGTCCACAGGGTCCTGCGCCATCCACGGGGTCGTTTCTGCTGGTCAGGCGGTCATCCGTGGGCATGTGATCGAACAGGTGTCCGATGACGTGGACGTGTCGCCGGGTGGTGCCTCGTCGGTCGAGCGGGGTCTGACCGCGGTGCTGGAGCCGCCGGCCGTCGAGGGTGGCGCGGCAGGGTTCGACGGGGTGTACCCGCGCCCGCACCTGCGACCTGGACCACCGCCGCCGCTGGCCCGACGGGTCGGCCGCGCACGCCAATCCGTCTGCCTGTGCGAGCACCACCACCGGCTCGAGCACCAGGCCCCAGGTTGGCGCTTCGAGGCGGCCGACGACGGCGGCCTGGTCGTCCCCTGCCCAACGGCGAGGTCCGGGTCGGTCACCCGCCCCGCTTCGGCACCGACCTCGACCTCCCGCCCTGTCGAGGTCGACGCGAGAGCGCGAGTGGGAGCCGGAGGGTGATGGCGCGGCCCCGTGGACGCGCGGTGCGTGAGCAGCCTGCTCCGGCGTCGCTAGGCTGATCCCCGTGCCCAGCATCGACGCCGTAGGCGCGCGGGAGATCCTCGACTCGCGCGGAAACCCCACCGTGGAGGTCGAGGTCGCCCTCGACGACGGGACGATCACGCGGGCCGCCGTGCCCAGCGGTGCCTCCACCGGCGCCTTCGAGGCGGTGGAGCTCCGCGACGGCGGTGAGCGCTACGCCGGCAAGGGCGTGACCAAGGCGGTCGACAACGTGCTCGACGTCATCGGCCCCGAGCTGGTCGGCTACGACGCCAGCGAGCAGCGCCTGGTCGACCAGCGGCTGCTCGACCTGGACGGGACACCGAACAAGGAGCGCCTGGGCGCGAACGCGATCCTCGGTGTGAGCCTCGCGGTGGCCAAGGCCGCCGCGGAGTCCGCCGGGCTGCCGCTGTTCCGCTACGTCGGCGGCCCCTCGTCGCACCTGCTGCCGGTGCCGATGATGAACATCCTCAACGGTGGCGCCCACGCCGACAGCAACGTCGACGTGCAGGAGTTCATGATCGCCCCGATCGGCGCGCCGACCTTCGCCGAGGCGCTGGCCATGGGCACCGAGACCTACCACGCGCTCAAGTCGGTGCTGAAGGGCCGTGGCCTGGCCACCGGCCTGGGCGACGAGGGCGGCTTCGCCCCCTCGCTGCCGAGCAACCGCGACGCGCTCGACCTCATCGCCGAGGCCGTGGAGAAGGCCGGCTACAGCCTGGGCTCGGACATCGCCTTCGCCCTCGACGTGGCCGCGACCGAGTTCCACGCCGACGGCGGCTACGACTTCGAGGGCCAGACCCGGTCGGCGGAGTACCTCACCGACTACTACCGCGGCCTGGTCGACTCCTACCCGATCGTCTCGATCGAGGACCCGCTGTCCGAGGAGGACTGGGACGGCTGGATCGCGCTGACCGCCGCCCTCGGCGACCGGGTGCAGATCGTCGGGGACGACCTCTTCGTCACGAACCCCGCTCGGCTGGCCGACGGCATCGCCCGCAACGCGGCCAACGCGCTGCTGGTCAAGGTCAACCAGATCGGCACGCTCACCGAGACGCTGGACGCGGTGAACCTGGCGCACCGCAGCGGCTACCGCTGCATGATGAGCCACCGCTCCGGCGAGACCGAGGACACCACGATCGCCGACCTCGCCGTCGCGACCGACTGCGGGCAGATCAAGACAGGTGCGCCGGCGCGCAGCGAGCGCGTCGCCAAGTACAACCAGCTGCTGCGCATCGAGGAGGAGCTGGACGACGCCGCCCGCTACGCCGGTGCGGCCGCCTTCCCGCGGCTGGGCGCGGCGGCCGGCGAGTGACCGGCCGCGCCCGCCCATGAGCGCGGCGCGCGGCCGCCGCGGCGGGTCGGGCGCGGCTCCCTCCGGCTGGCGGCGCTCCACCGGACGCCCGCTGTCGGGTGCGGCGTCCCGCCCGGTCCCGGCCGGCTCCCGCTCGGGTGCGGGCATCCGGCCGGAGCCGCGGCGCGCCGTTCGTCGCACGGCACGGACCGCGGCGGCGTCCGGCGCGGCGCGCCGTCCGCTGGTCACCGGCCGGGCGGTCCTGTTGGCCGGGCTGGTCCTGGTGCTGCTGCTGACGCTGGCCGGCCCGGTGCGCCAGTTCCTGGCCGGCCGGGCCGAGCTGACCCGGCTGGCGGCGGAGGGCACGGCCCTCGACCAGCGGGTCGAGCAGCTCGAGCAGGAGCTGGAGCGGCAGGCCGACCCGGACTACACCGTGCGCCAGGCCCGTGAGCGGCTGGCCTACGTGCTGCCCGGTGACCGCCTGGTGGTCGTGGTCGACGGCGAGGCCGTCGAGGGGGACGCCGGCACGGTGCCGGAGCCCGAGGACGGCGACCTGCCCTGGTACGAGGCGCTGCTGCAGTCGGTCGCGGTCGCCGACGGCGACGAGGAGCCCAGCCAGTGAGCGAGCTCGCGAGCTCACCAGTGGGTACAGCAGCGACGGGAACGCGGCCGACGAGCGTCAGCGAGGAGGCCGCGTGAGCGAACCCATCACGCCGGAGGAGCGGGAGGTCGTGGCCCGCCAGCTCGGGCGGCCGCCGCGTGCCCTGCGCGCGGTGGCGCACCGCTGCCCCTGCGGCCAGCCGGACGTCGTGCAGACCTCCCCGCGGCTGGAGGACGGCACCCCGTTCCCGACGCTGTACTACCTCACCTGCCCGCGCGCGACCGCCGCCGCCAGCCGGCTGGAGTCCACCGGCCGGATGCGCGAGTGGCAGGACCAGCTCGCCACCGACCCCGACCTCGCCGCCGGCTACCGCGCCGCACACGAGGCCTACCTCGCCGAGCGCGACGCCCTCGGGGAGCTGTCCACCCGCCACACCGCCGGCGGGATGCCCGACCGCGTCAAGTGCCTGCACGCCCTGGCCGCTCATGCGCTCGCCGCCGGCCCCGGGGTCAACCCGGTCGGCGACCGGGCCGTGGCCGAGATGGGGGAGTGGTGGGCCCACGGCCCCTGCGCGCTCCCCGGAGGAGACCGTCCATGACCCGCGTCGCCGCGATCGACTGCGGCACCAACTCGATCCGCCTGCTGGTGGCCGACGTGCCGCCGGAGGGCCCGCACACCGACCTGCTGCGCCGGATGGAGGTCGTCCGGCTCGGCCAGGGCGTCGACGCCACCGGGCGGCTGGCCCCGGAGGCCATCGAGCGCACCCGGGTGGTGCTGGCGGAGTACGCGGCGCAGGCCCGCGACCTCGGCGCGACGGCGGTGCGCATGGTCGCCACCAGCGCCAGCCGGGACGCCGCCAACCGCGCCGACTTCGAGGGGATGGTGCTGGCCACCCTCGGGCAGCTCCCGGACGTCGTCGCCGGCGACGAGGAGGCGCGGCTGTCTTTCCTCGGCGCGACCGCCTCGCTGGACGCCGCCGTCGCCGCCCACGGCCAGCCGCGGCCGCATCCGCCGTACCTGGTCGTCGACATCGGCGGCGGCTCCACGGAGTTCGTGCTCGGCGACTCCGGCGGGGTGCGTGCCGCCCGATCGGTCGACGTGGGCTGCGTGCGGCTCACCGAGCGGCACCTGCACGGCGACCCGCCGTCCGCCGACGAGATCCAGCGCGCCGAGGCCGACATCCGAGCCGCGCTGGCCGACGTCGCCGCCGCCGTCCCGGTGGAGGAGGCCGCGACCCTCGTGGGCCTGGCCGGTTCGGTCACGACGGTCGCCGCGCTCGCCCTCGGCCTGCCCGTCTACGACCCGGTGGCCATCCACGGCTCGCGCATCCCGGTGTCCGCCGTCCGCGCGGTGACCGCCGGGCTGCTCACCGCCACGCGGGAGCGGCGCGCGGCGTACGCCGTGATGCACCCCGGCCGGGTCGACGTCATCGGCGCCGGCTCGCTGGTGCTGCGGGTGCTCATGGACGCCTTCGCGCTGGACCACGTCGTGGTCAGCGAGCACGACATCCTCGACGGCATCGCGCTGCAGTTGGCCCGGGGACCGGTCAGGGAGAGCCCTCGTTG
Organism: Geodermatophilus sp. SYSU D01176; assembly: GCF_054050015.1. Classification (NCBI taxonomy): domain Bacteria; kingdom Bacillati; phylum Actinomycetota; class Actinomycetes; order Geodermatophilales; family Geodermatophilaceae; genus Geodermatophilus; species Geodermatophilus sp. SYSU D01176. The sequence goes on from NZ_JBJGYN010000006.1 coordinate 81,459, forward strand.
AGGCCGGGCGGCAGCTTGCCGGTCAGCGACTGGTAGGCCGCCGCCGCGCCGCGGGCGGCGACCAGCCGGCCGGCCGCCACGGCGACCCCGGACACCGCGGCCCACGCCAGCGCCTCGCCCCAGCCGACGCCCGGCGCGGCCGGGTTCTTCGGCGGCGGCGTGCCGCGCACGGCGTACCAGGCGGCGTCGCTGAGCTTGCGGACGGCGATCCCCGCGGGGACCGCCGTGCCCGCGCCCAGGAGCTTCCAGGTCAGCGGGGCCTTCTGCTTCGCCTTCCGAGCCATGCGGCGATCATGCCGCCCCCCGGCGCACCCGCGCTCGTCCAGGTGGTCTGCTGGTGGGCGTGGCAACCGACGCGGCCGGCTTCCCGGTCACCCGCAGCCCGGCCGGCGTCGTCCGCTCGGCGCGGGGCGCCCGCGACCTCGCCGTCCTCGACGCCCGGGTCTCCGGCTGCCGCGCCTGTCCCCGCCTGGTCGCCTGGCGGGAGGAGGTCGCCCGCGTGAAGCGGGCCTCCTTCCGGGACGAGGACTACTGGGGCCGCCCGGTGCCGGGCCTCGGTCCGGCGGACGCCCGGATCGCGGTCGTCGGGCTGGCGCCGGCCGCGCACGGCGGCAACCGCACCGGGCGGGTGTTCACCGGCGACCGCAGCGGGGACTGGATCTTCGCCGCGCTGTGGCGGGCCGGGCTGGCCAACCAGCCGACGTCCACCCACGTCGGCGACGGGCTGGAGCTCACCGACGTGCGGGTCGCCGCCGCCGTCCGCTGCGCGCCGCCGGCCAACGCGCCCACGCCCGAGGAGCGGGACACCTGCTCCCCGTGGCTGGCGCGGGAGCTGGCGCTGCTGCCGCGGCTGCGGGTGGCCGTCGTCCTCGGCGGGTTCGGCTGGACGGCGCTGTGGCCGGTGCTGGCCGAGGCCGGCTACGCGCTGCCCCGGCCGCGACCGGCGTTCGGGCACGGCGTCGAGGTGTCGCTGGAGGGGCCGCGCGGGCCGCTGACCCTGCTGGGCAGCTACCACGTCAGCCAGCAGAACACCTTCACCGGCCGGCTCACCGAGCCGATGCTGGACGCCGTCCTCACCCGCGCCACCGAGCTGGCCGCGACCGTGCCGGTACCACCCCGCGGCCCTAGGCTCGGCGCATGGCAGACCGACCCGTGGTCCTCATCGTCGGCGGCGGCTACGTCGGGCTCTACACCGCCCTGCGGCTGCAGAAGCGCCTCTCGCACGGGCGGGCGGAGGTCGTCGTCGTCGATCCCCAGCCGCACATGACCTACCAGCCCTTCCTGCCCGAGGCCGCGGCCGGTTCGGTGGAGCCGCGGCACGTCGTGGTCCCGCTGCGCCGCACGCTGCCGCGCTGCCGGGTGGTCACCGGGGCGGTCACCGGCCTGAGCCACGCCGACAAGCGGGCGCGGATCGCCCCCCTCGAGGGCGAGCCCTACGAGATCCACTACGACGTGCTGGTGATGGCGGCGGGCTCCGTGGCCCGCACCCTGCCCATCCCGGGGCTGGCCGAGCACGGCATCGGCTTCAAGAACGTCGGCGAGGCCATCTACCTGCGCAACCACGTGCTGGCCCGGCTCGACGCCGCCAGCTCCACCGACGACCCGGAGGTCCGCCGCCGCGCGCTGACCTTCACCTTCGTCGGGGGCGGGTACGCGGGCGTGGAGGCCTTCGCCGAGCTCGAGGACATGGCCCACTACGCCGTCACGCACTACTACCCGCGGCTGTCCCCGACGGACATGCGCTGGGTGCTGGTCGAGGCGATGGGCCGGATCCTGCCCGAGGTGGACCTGGACATGGCCGCGTGGACGGTCAAGCAGCTGACCGCGCGCGGGATGGACGTCCGGCTCAACACCCGGCTGGAGTCCGTGACCGACTGCCACGTCCGGCTCAGCGACGGAGACGAGTTCGACAGCGACACCCTGGTGTGGACGGCGGGCACGAAGCCCAACCCGATGCTCCGGGAGACCGACCTGCCGGTGGACGAGCGCGGGCGGGTCGTGTGCGAGCCGACCCTGCAGGTGCGCGGGCTGCCCGATGCGTGGTCGGCCGGTGACCTCGCCGCCGTCCCGGACCTCACCAAGGAGACCGCGGGTGCGACCACCGCGCCCAACGCGCAGCACGCCGTCCGGCAGGCCAAGCGGCTGGCCGACAACATCGTCGCCTCGATCGAGGGCCGGGAGCCGGAGGTCTACCGGCACGCCTACGCCGGGTCGGTGGCCAGCCTGGGGCTGCACAAGGGGGTCGCGCAGGTTTACGGCGTGAAGCTCAAGGGCTGGCCGGCCTGGTTCATGCACCGCACCTACCACGTCAGCCGGGTGCCCACCTTCAACCGCAAGGCGCGGGTGGTGGCCGACTGGACCATGGCCGCGCTCTTCCGCCGGGAGATCATCTCGCTCGGCCAGCTGCAGGACCCGCGCCGCGAGTTCGTGCAGGCGGCGAACACCGGCCGCACCGGGTCGCTTCCCCCGCCGTCCCGGGAGGACCTCGACCAGTCGGGGTCGGCGAAGGCCGGCTGACCGGCCGCCCCCGTAGCCCAACTGGCAGAGGCAGACCCCTTAAAAGGGTCCGAGTGTCGGTTCGAACCCGACCGGGGGCACGAGTGGACCAGGGCGGACGAGTCAGGACTTGACTACGCACTGTGACACGACGGAGAGTCGCAGGGGTCACCCAGGGTGTCTCACCGTGGAGGCACCCGCGAGCAGAGGGAGACCCTGCATGACCCGAACCCGCGCCCGCCGGCCACGACTGGTGGCGCTCGGCGCCGCCGGCGCGATGGCACTGGCGGGCACCGTCGCCGCGGCCGGCCCGGCCGCGGCCGCACCGGTCGCCGCTCCGGCCTGCGGCGAGCGGACCGGCCTCACCGTCGCCGAGCTGACCGGCTGCGTGACCCTCGACGGGGTCATGGAGCACCTGGAGGAGTTCCAGGAGATCGCCACCGAAAACTCCGGGACCCGCGCCTCCGGGACGCCGGGCTACGACGCCTCGGTGGACTACGTCGAGCGGATGCTCGGGAAGGCCGGCTGGGAGGTCTCCCGGCAGGAGTTCCCGTTCCCCTTCTTCGAACTGCGGGGCAGCTCGTTCAGCCGCGTCGCCCCCACCGCGACGACGTACGCGGTCGGCACCGACTACGTGCCCATGACCTACACCGGCAGCGGTTCGGTGGACGACGGCGCCGTCACCCCGGTCGACATCGATTCCGCGAACAGCGGCTGCGAGGCGGCCGACTTCGCCGCCTTCCCCGCCGGGTCCGTGGCCCTCGTCCAGCGGGGCGCCTGCGCCTTCGGCGTCAAGGCGGCCAACGCCGAGGCCGCGAACGCCTCCGCGGTCATCGTGTTCAACAACGTGGAGGGTCCGCTCAACGGCACCCTGGGCAACCCCGGGGTCGGCATCCCCGTCCTCGGCGTCCCGACCACCCTCGGGCGGGACCTCGCCGTCGCGGGCACGACGGTCGACCTCACCGTGGACGCGACCAGCGAGGTCCGCACCACCGAGAACGTCGTCGCCGAACTGCCGGGTGCGACGTCGGACAACGTGGTCATGGCCGGTGCCCACCTCGACTCGGTGCTCGCGGGCCCGGGCATCAACGACAACGGCAGCGGGAGTGCGGCGCTCCTGGCGGTGGCGGAGAACCTCGCCGGCACCGAACTGCCCAACACCGTGCGGTTCGCCTGGTGGGGTGCCGAGGAGCTCGGGCTGCTGGGCTCGGAGCACTACGTCGCGTCGCTGACCGCCGAGGAGCGCGAGGACATCGGGCTGTACCTGAACTTCGACATGGTCGGCTCGCCCAACTTCGCCCGGATGATCTACGACGGGGACCAGTCCGCGTTCGCGGCACCGGTCGCCGTCCCGGAGGGCTCGGCGCAGATCGAGTACGTCTTCGAGGACTTCTACGAGGCGCAGGAGCTCTTCTACGAGGGCTCGGAGTTCAGCGGCCGCAGCGACTACCAGGCCTTCATCGAGGCGGGCATCCCCTCCGGTGGCCTGTTCACCGGTGCGGAGGTCCTCAAGCAGGAGTACCAGGCGGCGGCTTACGGCGGTGAGGCGGGCGTCGCCTACGACCCCAACTACCACCAGGTCGGGGACGACATCACCAACCTGTCCGAGGAGGCGCTGGACCAGAACTCCGACGCCATCGCCTACGCGGTGCTGACGCTGGCCCATGACACCCAGCGGGTCAACGGCGTCGTCGGCGAGCCGGTCCCCGGCGGCACCTTCGAGGAGGACCCGACGGACCGCCAGTACCGCATCGGGGCGCAGCGGCCGGCCGGTGGCGGGGGTCTGGAGCACGACCACGACCACGGCGGCGACGCCATCTGAACCCGGTCCGCGGGGCCGGCGGTCGATGCCGTCGGCCCCGCGTGGCGTCTGTCGCACCCCTCGTCCGGGTGTCCGGCCGACGTCCAGGAACGCACCGGGACGTTCTGGCGTTGACCTGGACGAGTGGGGTGCAGGACCGTGGGCCCCACGACAGCCCGGTCACCTCGAGGAGATGACGATGCCCAGCCACAACCCGGTCTTCGGCCGGGGGTTCCAGAACACGGGCCCCGGCTACGGCCAGCAGTCCGCCCCGTGGGGTGGCACGCCGCAGTACGGAGCTCCCCAGTACGGCTACGGGACGCAGGACCCCTACGCCGCGCCGGCGCCGTACGCCCAGTCGCCGTACGCGCCGCCCACCACCCGCTACATGACGATGGACGACGTCGTCCAGAAGACGGGCCTGTCCTTCCTGGTCACCGTCCTCTCGGCCGCCGTCACCTGGGCGCTGCTCCCGCAGGAGCTGGCGTTCGGGCTGGCCCTGCCCGCGGTCCTCGTGGCCCTGGTGCTCGGCCTGGTGATCTCGTTCAAGCAGATCGCCAACCCGGTCGCCACCCTGTCCTACGGCGCGCTGTACGGCATCGCGCTCGGGGCCATCAGCGAGGCGTTCAACGCCGTCTACCCCGGCATCGTGATGCAGGCGCTGGTCGGCACCTTCGGCGTCTTCGCCGGCATGCTGGTCGTCTACAAGACCGGCGCCATCCGGGTCACCCCCAAGCTGACCCGCTGGATCGTCGGCGCGATGTTCGGTGTGCTGGCGCTGGTCCTGGTCAACCTGGTGGCCGGCTTCTTCGTCCCCGGCGGCCTGGGCCTGCGTGACGGCGGCACCCTGTCGATCGTCTTCAGCCTGGTCGTGATCGGTGTCGCGGCGTTCTCGCTGCTGCTCGACTTCGACATGGCCGACGAGGCGATCCGTCGCGGTGCTCCCGCCAAGTTCGCCTGGTACATCGCCTTCGGCCTGCTCATCACGGTCGTCTGGCTGTACCTGGAGATCCTGCGGCTGCTGTCGTACTTCCAGAACGACTGAAGAAGGACCCCGTCCTCCCCACCCTTCGCAGGCTCAGGGTGGGACCCGGGACGGGGCCGTGGAACAGCAGTGGCCCGGTCCCCGCGAGGGGGCCGGGCCACTGGCCGTTGGAGGTGACGTGCTGGAACGGCCCCCTTGCAGGGTCCCGCCGCGAGCTCGCGAGTGGCGGGGGGCAAGGGGGTCCTTTGTCAGGAGAGGCGCTCCAGGACCATCGCCATGCCCATGCCGCCGCCGACGCACATCGTCTCCAGGCCGAAGGTCTTGTCCTCGGTCTGCAGGCCGTTGATGAGCGTGCCGGTGATCCGGGCGCCGGTCATGCCGAACGGGTGCCCGACGGCGATCGCGCCGCCGTGCACGTTGAGCCGGTCGATGTCGATGCCCAGGTCGCGGTAGCTGGGGATCACCTGCGCGGCGAACGCCTCGTTGATCTCGACCAGGTCGATGTCGCCGATGCTCATCCCGGCCCGCTGCAGCGCGAGCTTGGAGGCGTCGACCGGGCCGTAGCCCATGATCTCCGGCGACAGTCCGGTGACCGCGGTGGAGACGATGCGGGCCAGCGGGGTGAGGCCGAGGTCGCGGGCCTTCGTGTCGCTCATGACGACCACCGCGGCGGCGCCGTCGTTGAGCGGGCAGGCGTTGCCCGCGGTGACCCGGCCGTCGGGGCGGAAGACCGGCTTGAGACCGGCGATGCCCTCCAGCGTGGTGCCGGCGCGCGGGCTGTCGTCCTTGCTGACCACGGTGCCGTCGGGCGTGGTGACCGGGGTGATCTCCCGCTCCCAGAAGCCCGCGCCCAGCGCCTGCTCCGCCAGGTTCTGGCTGCGGACGGCGAACTCGTCCATCTCCTGCCGGGAGACGTCCTTGAGCAGCGCCAGGTTCTCCGCGGTCTGCCCCATGGCGATGTAGACGTCGGGGACCTCGCCGTTCCCGCGCGGGTCGGTCCAGGAGTCCGCGCCGCTCTCGGCGGTCTTGGCCACCCGGGCCTGGGCGTCGGCGAAGGCGGGGTTCTGGGTGTCGGGCAGCGAGTCGCTGTTGCCCTTGACGAAACGGGACACCATCTCGACGCCGGCGGAGATGAAGACGTCGCCCTCGCCGGCCTTGATCGCGTGCATGGCCATGCGGGTGGTCTGCAGCGAGGAGGAGCAGTACCGGGTGATCGTCGTCCCGGGCAAGTGGTCCATGCCGAGCAGGACGCTGACGACGCGGCCCATGTTGTGACCCTGCTCTCCGCCGGGCAGGCCGCAGCCGAGGATCAGGTCGTCGATGTCGGTGGGGTCGAGGGCGGGCACCTTGTCCAGGGCCGCGCGCACGATGGTGGCGGTGAGGTCGTCGGGTCGCAGGTCCTTGAGCGAGCCCTTGAACGCGCGGCCGATGGGCGAGCGCGCGGTCGCGACGATGACGGCTTCGGGCATGGGTCCTCCACGATGAGGGGATCCGACGACGGGGCGCCGGACGTCGGGTCACCCCCGAACCTACTCCCCGGTAGCGGGACACCGGCCTCAGCCGAGCGGCGTGCCCTCCGCGGCGCGCTCGGCCTGCTCGGGCGTCGGCAGGTCCGGCGGCCGGCGGCGGCGCAGCCGGGCCCACGGGCCCCGCGGACCGGTCTCCTGACCGCGGACGGCGGTCGCCTGGACCTCGGTGCCGGTCCGGCCGGCCGCCCGGGCGGCGGCCGTCGCGACCGGGCGGACGGTGTCGCGGCGCAGGTTGCGCAGCCCCCGGTCGGCCGCGGCCGGCCAGACGCCGAGCGAGTCGGCGATGGAGGGCAGCAGGACGGCGGCCGCCGCGGCGTAGCCGGCCGCGCTCGGGTGGAACTCGTCGACGCTGAACAGGTCCTGGTCCTCGGCGAACGAGGGGCCGAGGACCGAGCCCAGCGACACGGTGCGCCCGCCGGCCTCGACGACCGCGATGGTCTGCGCGGCGGCCAGCTGCCGGCTCCACCGGCGGGCCAGCCAGCGCAGCGGCCGCCCGATCGGACGCACGGTGCCGAGGTCGGGGCAGGTGCCGACGACGACCTGCGTGCCGGCCTCGGTGAGCCGGTGGACGGCGTCGCGCAGGTGCCGGACGGAGACCTCGGGCGCGGTGCGGCTGGTGACGTCGTTCGCCCCGATCATGATCAGGGCGACGGTCGGGTGTTCCAGGAGGGCCTTGTCGACCTGCTCGTCCAGCTGCCAGGACTTCGCGCCGGACACGGCCAGCCGCACCAGCCGGACGGGGCGCTCGGCCAGCTCGGCCAGCGCCGCGGCGAGCAGCACGCCGGGGGTCTGGGCGGCGCGCTCGACGCCGAGGCCGGCCGCGGTGGAGTCACCGAGCACGGCGAGGACGATGGGCCGGCCGCGGCCGCGACCGTAGACGCCGTCACCCGGGGGCGGGGTGGCCTTGACGGTGCGGGACTCCACGTGGCGCCGGGCGGAGCGGGCCTGCTGCCGGAGCACGGCGAGCATCCCGGCCCCGGCCAGGCCCAGCCCGCCGCCGCCGTAAGCGGCCCCCGTGGCCAGCCGCCATGCCGTGGTCGCTCGAGTCACCGCCGCTCCGTCCGCTCGGGAGTGGTGCACACCTGTCCCAGCAGGCTAACCGCCCCCTACGGTCGCCTCGTGGCTGAATCCCTCGCACGGGTCACCCAGGGTGATCGCTCCCAGCAGATCGTGGACGTGCTCGTCGACGCCTTCTCCGAGCTGATGAGCGCCGACGCCGACGCGTTCCGCGCCAAGTTCCGCAAGATGGCGGCCGACCCGTTCGCCTTCTACCGGGGCACCGCCTGCCTGTTCTACGCCGACATGGCCGCGTTCGAAGACCGCTGGTCCGACGAGCGGACCAGCCGGGTGTGGATCCAGGGCGACCTGCACGCGGAGAACTTCGGCACCTACATGGACGGCGCGGGACGGATCGTCTTCGACGTCAACGACTTCGACGAGGCCTACGTCGGGCACGTCAGCTGGGACCTGCGCCGGTTCGCCGCCAGCTTCGCGCTGCTCGCCTGGCGCAAGGCCTTCGGCGACGAGGTCATCTCCGACCTGCTGCGCGGCTACCTCACCGGCTACCTCGACCAGGTCCGCGCGTTCACCCGCCTCGAGGACGACAAGTCCTTCGCGCTGGTCCGGGAGAACACCGAGGGCGCGGTGCACGACGCGATCCTGCGGACCAGCGCCCGCAGCCGCTCGGCGCTGCTGGACCGGATGACCGTCGTCGAGGACTACCAGCGGCGCTTCGCCGACGGTCCGCGCACCCGGCGGCTCGAGGACGCCGAGCGCGCGCGGGTGCTCGACGCCCTGGCCCGCTACCGGGAGACGGTGTTCCCGCCCCGGCGGCGCCGCGACGTCGCCTACGACGTCAAGGACGTCGTCGCCACCGGCGGCTTCGGCATCGGCAGCGCCGGGCTGCCGGCCTACAACGTGCTGCTCGAGGGGTACGACCAGGCCCTGGAGAACGACGTCGTCCTCTCGCTCAAGCAGGGCAACGTGCCGGCCCCCAGCCGCATCGTGCGCGATCCGGAGATCCGGGCGTCCTTCGAGCACGAGGGTCACCGGACGGCGATCTCGCAGCGTGCGCTCCAGGCCAACGCCTCGCAGTTCCTCGGCCACACCGAGATCGACGGCGTGGGCTTCGTCGTCCAGGAGCTCTCGCCGTACGAGGTCGACCTGGACTGGGACGACCTGACCGAGCCGGAGGAAATCGCCCCGGTGCTGGTCCAGCTGGGCCGGGCGACGGCGAAGATGCACTGTGTCGGGGACGTCGACAGCGACCACACCCTGGTGCCGTTCCAGACCGAGGAGGCGGTCACCGAGCTGGTCGGGGACCGGCAGGAGGAGTTCGTCGCCGACATCGTCGGCTTCGCGCACGACTACGCCCACCGCACCCAGGACGACTTCCGGCTGTTCGTCGACGCCTTCCGGGCGGGCCGGATCCCCGGGATCAGCTCGAGCGGCTCGCACCCGGTCCGGCGCTGAGCCCACCTACCGCCGCTCAGCGCGCCCGGCGGCCCCGTCGGGTGCGCAGGTAGTCCGCGACGACGTACTCGCCGAGGCGCTCGCTGTCGGGGGTGAACACCCGCCCGCCGGCCCGCTGGGTGATGTCGTGGACGAAGTGCACCAGCCCCGGCTCCGGGTCGAGGGCGAAGACGTTCATCGTCGCCCCCGAGCGGGCCACCCGCTCCACCTCGGCGACGGTGCGGGCGATCGTCTCCGGCATCGGCGGCCAGCAGAAGAACGGCGTCCCGTCGTCCTCCAGGTGGGCGGTCGGCTCGCCGTCGGTGACCACGAGCACCACCGGCTCGGCGTCCTTGTGCCGGGCGAGGAAGCGGCGGGCCAGCATCAGCCCGTGCTGCAGGTTGGTGCCCTGCAGCGTGTCCACGCTCAGCTCGGCGAGGGTCTCCGGCCGCAGCACCTGGGCGGTGGAGGAGAAGCCGATGATCTGGATGGCGTCCTGCGGGAAGCGGGTGGTCACCAGCGAGTGCAGCGCCATCGCCGTCGACTTGGCCGCGCCCCACGTACCGCGCAGCGCCATGGAGTAGGAGAGGTCGACCAGCAGCGCGACCGCGGCCCCGGTGCGCCGCTCGGTCTCGACGACCTCGAAGTCCTCGACGGCGATGCGCACCGCCCGGTCGTCGTCCGCACGCGGCTCGTGCGCGGTGCGCAGCACGGCGTTCTTCACCGTCCGGACGACGTCCAGCGGCTGCTCGTCGCCGAACCGCCACTCCCGCGAGCTGCCGGTCAGCTCCCCGGCGGCACCGGCGTCGGCGACGTCGTGCTCCCCGCGGCCGGTGGCGTCGAGCTGGGCGAAGACGCGGCGCAGCGCGGTCGCGCCCAGCCGCCGCACCGCCTTGGGGGAGAGCTCCAGCTTGCCGTCGGAGCGGTTGAGGTAGCCCTGCCGCTCTAGCTCGCGCTCCATCTGGCGCAGCGCGGCGAGGTCGTCGACGGCGGGCCGGCCGAGCGCCCGCTCGAGCAGCTCCTCGTCGACGTCGGCCAGCGAGGCCCCGGCGTAGCCCTGGGAGAGCTGGTTGGACAGCGCCTCGAGGTCGGCCAGCTCGGCGACGGCGGTGGTGGCGTCGCCCAGGCCGAGGGACTGCTCGCCGTCGGGCACCTGCCCGCGCTGGCCCCACGGCAGGTCGGGCCGGGCCTGGCGGAGGGCGTCCTGCAGGTGCGCCATCTCGCTGGCCAGGCCCATGTCCTGCATCGTCTGGGCCATCAGGTCGGCCAGCTCGGCCCGCTGCTCGGGGGAGAGGCCGGCCATCATCCGCTCCTGCGCGGCCGCCCGCCGGGCCAGGGAGTCGATCAACTCCTCGACCGACTGCGGGTCGTCGGGGAAGAACTGGCCATGCTTGTCCATGAAGTCGCGGAACCGCTCGTCGGTGTCCTCGCCGCGGTTGTGCGCGTCGATGAGCTGCGAGAGGTCGGCGACCATGTCCTTGATCGCCTGCACGTCACCCTCGGTGGCGTTCTCCAGCGCCTGCTTCATCGAGGCGAAGGAGCTGTCGAGCACCTCGCGGCGCAGCAGGTCCTGGATCCGCTCGTAGGCCTGGCGGGCCTCGGCCGAGCGCCAGTCGTACTCCTTGAGCGCCCGGACGGCGCCCGCCGTGTCCTCGGGCAGCGCGTCGAGCTCGGCCTCCTTGAGCCGGGCCATGTCGTCGGGGTCGGGGAACAGCTCCCGCCGCTCGGCCTCGACGGCGCGGTCGAGCAGCTCGCGGACCTCCTGCAGCGTGCCGTCCAGCCGCCCCGCGTTGCGCGCCTGGCGCAGCCGCTCGCGGACCGACCGGCGCAGCTCGTCCAGCCCGCGCCGGCCGTCCATGCCCCGGCGCAGCAGCTCGCGCAGCGCCTCACGGACGCCGCTGCCGCCGAGCACCGAGTCGCCGATCTCGTCGACCGCGCTGCCCAGGTCGTACGGCGGCGCCAGCGGATCGGGCCCGCCCCGCCAGCGCCCGTACCGGTAGCCCTTCCCGGGCCGCCTCACCATCGTCAGGCCCCGTAGACCGTGCGTGGGCCGTCGGTGTCCTTGGCCAGCCGGCGGGTCAGGTAGAGCCCCTCCAGGGCGAACTCCACCGCGGCGGCGGCCTGCTCGGCCGACTGCTCGCCCTCCGGCACGCCCAGGCGTCCCAGCAGCTCGGCGAGCTTCGGGATGGTGCCCAGCTGGCCGAGCAGCGCGGCGGCCGGCACCAGCTCGCCGGACTCGACGGTCTCCCCGCCGGTGAAGTGCTCCTGCAGGCCGGTGAGGTCCAGCCCGGCGCAGCGGGCCCGGAAGGTCTGGGCGGTCGCCTGGCGCAGCAGGTGCTCGAGCACCTCCAGCTCCCGCTCGTCGTCCGGGTCGGAGCCGGAGTCGGCGAACTCGACCTTGCCGCGGCTGGCCGGGACGATGCTGGGCAGGTCGACGACGCGGGCGACCGGCCGGGTCTCCCCGGCGACGGCGGCCCGGCGGACGGCGGAGGCGGCCACCGTCTCCAGCCCGGCGATGGCGAAGCGGGCGCTGACGCCGGAGCGCTGGTCGACGTGGTTGGAGTCGCGGACCAGCCGGGTGAAGCGGGCGACGATCTCGGCCAGGTGCTCCGGGATCAGCGGCCTGTCCAGCGCGCCGTCCGACAGCCAGCCGGTGCGCGCCTCCTGGTGCAGCAGCCGGACCTCGTCGGCGAGCTCGATCGGGTAGTGGGTGCGCACCTCGGCGCCGAAGCGGTCCTTGAGCGGGGTGATGATCCGGCCGCGGTTGGTGTAGTCCTCGGGGTTGGCGCTGGCGACCAGCAGCAGGTCCAGCGGCAGCCGCACCCGGTAGCCGCGGATCTGGATGTCCCGCTCCTCGAGCACGTTGAGCAGTGCCACCTGGATGCGCTCGGCGAGGTCGGGCAGCTCGTTGACGCTGAAGATGCCGCGGTTGGTGCGGGGGACCAGGCCGTAGTGCACCGTCTCGGGGTCGCCCAGGGTGCGGCCCTCGGCCACCTTGATCGGGTCGACGTCGCCGATGAGGTCGCCGACGCTGGTGTCGGGGGTGGCCAGCTTCTCGCCGAACCGCTCGCTGCGGTGCAGCCAGCCCACGGGGGTGGCGTCCCCGTGCTCGGCGATCTGCCGGTGCGCCCACACGCTGATCGGGGCCAGCGGGTGCTCGTTGAGCTCGCTGCCGGTGAGCACCGGCGTCCACTCGTCGAGCAGGCCGACCAGGGTGCGGATCAGCCGGGTCTTGCCCTGGCCGCGCTCACCGAGCAGGACCAGGTCGTGGCCGGCGATGAGGGCCCGCTCGACCTCGGGCACGACGGTGTCGTCGAAGCCGACGATGCCGGGCAGGGACGGCTCGCCGGCGCCCAGGCGGGCGAGCAGGTTGGCGCGGATCTCGGCCTTGACGGGCCGGAAGGCGGCCCCGCTGTCGCGGAGCTCGCCCAGGGTCGTGGGAGCGGGGGGAGCGGAGGCGGGAACGCCGGGGTCCGTCACCCCAGCCACGGTACGACGCGGAGCACTCTGCGGTCACCGGTCCGGCTCGTCGGCCTGCGAGGATCGCCGCGTGGGTCCCACGGACACCCCCCTGGTGAGCGGCGCGGACGTCGAGGCCGCGGCCGCGCTGCTGGACGACGTCGTCCGGCACACGCCGCTGGAGCACTCCCGCGCGCTGGCCGAGCGGGTCGGCGGCCCGGTGTGGCTCAAGTGCGAGAACCTGCAGCGCACCGGCTCCTTCAAGATCCGCGGCGCCTACACCCGGCTGGCGCGGCTCCCCCTCGAGGAGCGGGCGCGGGGCGTCGTCGCCGCCAGCGCCGGCAACCACGCGCAGGGCGTCGCCCTCGCCGCCCAGCTGCTCGGCATCCGGGCCACCGTGTTCATGCCGGAGAGCGCGCCGCTGCCCAAGGTGGCGGCCACCCGCGGCTACGGCGCGGAGGCGCGGCTGGGCGGCGCCTCGCTGACCGAGGCCCTGGCGGCGGCGGCCGAGCACGCGCAGCGCACCGGCGCGGTGTTCATCCACCCGTTCGACCACGCGGACGTGATCGCCGGGCAGGGGACGGTCGGCCTGGAGGTCCTCGACCAGTGCCCCGACGTCGCGACCGTCGTCGTGTGCACCGGCGGCGGCGGACTGGTCTCCGGCATCGCGGCGGCGGTGCGGGCGCGCCGTCCCGGCGTCCGGGTGGTCGGCGTGCAGGCCGCCGCGGCCGCCGCGTTCCCCGGGTCGCTGGCCGCCGGCCGGCCGGTGGCGCTGCCGGAGATGACCACGATGGCCGACGGCATCGCCGTCGGCGCGCCCGGGGAGCTGACGTTCGCGCACGTCCGGGACCTCGTCGACGAGGTGCGCACGGTCAGCGAGGAGGACCTGTCCCAGGCGCTGCTGTTCTGCCTGGAGCGGGCCAAGCTCGTCGTCGAGCCGGCCGGCGTGGCCGCGGTGGCCGCCGTGCTCGCCGACCCCGCCGCCTTCGCGCCGCCGGTGGTCGCGATCGTCTCCGGCGGCAACATCGACCCGGTCCTGCTGCTCAAGGTCGTGCAGCACGGCATGGCCGCGGCCGGGCGCTACCAGTCGCTGCGGCTGCGGGTGCCCGACCGGCCGGGGTCGCTGGCCGCGGTGCTCGGTGAGCTGGCCCAGGTCGGCGCCAACGTCCTGGAGGTCGAGCACGAGCGGACGGCGACCCGGCTGGGGCTGGGGGAGGTCGAGGTCTTCGTCGTCCTGGAGACCCGCGGGCCCGAGCACGCCCAGGAGGTGCTGGCCCGGCTCGACCGGGCCGGGTACGCGGTGACCACCGGCTGAACGATGAGTCCCGGCGCCGGCCCGGGTCTGCCGTCGCGTGGAGAACCCGAAAACCGGTCGGAACTGTCGGTCCTCGCATCTAGCGTTGCGGTCATGAGCGACGCGATCGTCGTCGAGGGGCTGGTCAAGCGCTTCGGCGCGACCACCGCCCTCGGCGGGGTGGACCTGACCGTGGAGGAGGGCTCCGTCCTCGGGCTGCTGGGGCCCAACGGCGCGGGCAAGACGACGGTGGTGCGGATCCTCACCACGCTGCTGCGCGCGGACGAGGGGCGGGCCGAGGTGGTGGGGCTCGACGTGGTGCGCGACGCCGACGCGGTGCGTGCCGCCATCGGGCTGACCGGTCAGTACGCCGCGGTCGACGAGTACCTCACCGGCGCGGAGAACCTCGAGATGGTCGGCCGGCTCTACCGGCTGGGCCGCGGCGAGGCGCGGTCGCGGGCGCGCGAGCTGCTGGCGCGCTTCGACCTGACCGAGGCCGCCGACCGGCCGGCCAAGACCTACTCCGGTGGCATGCGCCGCCGGCTGGACATCGCGGCCTCGCTGATCGCCCGGCCGAGAGTGCTGTTCCTCGACGAGCCGACGACGGGGTTGGACCCGCGCAGCCGGCTGGCGATGTGGGAGTTCATCGCCGACCTCGCCGACGGCGGGACGACGATCCTGCTGACCACCCAGTACCTGGAGGAGGCCGACCGGCTGGCCGACCGGATGGTGGTCATCGACCGCGGCCGGGTGATCGCCCGCGGCACCGCCGACGAGCTCAAGGCGCAGGTGGGTGGCCAGCGGCTGGAGTTCACCGTGACGACCGCCGCCGTCCTGCCCGACATCGTGGCGCGGCTGCGCGGGCTGGCCGTCGACGAGCCGCACGTCGACGAGCAGGCGCGCCGGCTCAGCCTGCCGGTGTCCGGCGGGGCGGAGGTGCTGGCCGAGGCCCTGCAGCGGCTGGACGGGTACACCGCGGAGATCGTCGACGTGGGCCTGCGGCGTCCCGACCTCGACGACGTCTTCCTCGCCCTCACCGGCCACGCGGCGGAGGAGACCGCCACCGACCCGCAGGCACAGCCGGCCACGACCGGGGGGATGGCATGAACAGCCTCGCGACGACGCTGTCGGACAGCGTCGTCATCACCAAGCGCAACCTGATCAAGGTGAAGCGGGTGCCGGACCTCATCGTGTTCGCGACGCTCTCGCCGATCATGTTCGTGGTGATGTTCCGCTACGTGTTCGGCGGCGCGATCGGCGGACTGCCCCCGGGAGTCAGCTACGCGGAGTTCCTGCTGCCCGGGATCTTCGCCCAGACCGTGGTGTTCGGGAGCACCATCACCGGCGCCTCGCTGGCCGACGACCTGCAGAAGGGCCTGATCGACCGGTTCCGTTCCCTGCCCATGTCCCGTTCGGCCGTGCTCGTCGGGCGCACGGTCGCCGACCTGGGCCTCAACGCCATCTCGATCGCCGTCATGGCCCTGACCGGGCTGGTCGTCGGGTGGCGGATCAACTCGTCGTTCGGCGAGGCGGTCGGCGGCTTCCTCGTGCTGCTGGTGTTCGCCTACGCGGTCTCCTGGCTGATGGCGGTGGTCGGGCTGATGGTCCGGACACCGGAGGTGGTGCAGAACGCCAGCTTCATCGTCATCTTCCCGCTGACGTTCGTGGCCAGCACTTTCGTCCCGTTGGAGACCTTCCCGTCGGTGCTGCGGACCTTCGCGGAGTGGAACCCGGTGTCGGCGGTCGCGCAGGCAGCCCGGGAGCTCTTCGGCAACTTCCCGGCCGGCGCCCCGGTGCCCGACGTGTGGTCGCTGCAGAACCCGGTGCTCTACACGCTGATCTGGACGGCGGTCATCCTGGCGGTCTTCGTGCCGCTGTCGGTGCGGCTCTACCAGCGCACCGCGACGCGGTGACACCGCAGCCCTACCGGACCGCACCGCGACCAGGAGCCGTCCCCGGCGAGCGTTGAGCCCCGCCGCGGGCCCTCCGGGCCCGCCGACGGGCACGACCCCGGAGTGTCACAGTGTGCCCGTGCCTGCCTCCGCCGCCCCAGCCGCCGACAACCCGCTGCTCGAGCCGTCCACACTGCCGCTGCAGCTGCCGCCCTTCGCGGCGATCACCCTCGAGCACTGCCGCGAGGCGGTGCTGGCCGGGATGGCCGAGCAGCGGGCCGAGGCCGCCGCCATCGTGGCCTCGCCCGGGCCGCCGACGTTCGAGGACACCGTCGTCGCGCTGGAGCGGTCCGGCCGGCTGTACCGCCGCGCCGGCGCGGTCTTCCACAACCTCGCCTCCTCGGTCGCCACCGACCGGCTGCGGGAGATCGAGCGGGAGCTGGCCCCGCTGGAGGCCGCGCACGCCGACGCCCTGCGGCTGGACCCCGACCTGTTCGCGCGGATCGATGCCGTCCACGCGCGGCGGCACGAGTCCGGTCCGGACGCCGAGGCCGTCCGGCTGGTGGAGCGCTACCACCTGGACTTCGTGCTCGCCGGTGCGCGGCTCGACGAGGCCGGCCGCGCCCGGCTGAGCGAGCTCAACCGGGAGCTGTCGGAGCTGTCGACGCGGTTCGGGCAGAACCTGCAGCTGGCCACGGAGGCGGCCGCGGTGGTGGTCTCGGACGCTGCCGAGCTCGACGGGCTGAGCCCCGAGGAGGTCGCCGCCGCGGGCCGCGCCGCCGCCGACCGCGGGGTGGCCGGGTTCCTCATCCCGCTGCTGCTGCCCACCGGCCAGCCAGTCCTGACCAAGCTGCGCAACCGGGACCTGCGCCGCCGGGTCTTCGAGGCCTCGGTCACCCGGGCGTCGGGCGGTGAGCACGACAACGGGCCGGTCGCGGTGCGGATCGCCCGGTTGCGCGCCGAGCGCGCCCGCCTGCTCGGCTTCGACACCCACGCCGACCTGGTGCTCGCCGACCAGACCGCACGCAGCACCGAGGCCGTCGACGCGATGCTCGGCCGGATGGTCGGCCCGTCGCTGGCGAACGCGCAGGCCGAGGCCGCTGCGCTGGGCGAGGTGGCGGCGCGGGACGGCGTGACCGACCTGGCGCCCTGGGACTGGGCCTTCTACAGCGAGCGGGTGCGCGCCGAGCGGTACTCGGTCGACACCACGGCGCTGCGGCCGTGGTTCGAGCTGGACCGGGTGCTCGTCGACGGCGTCTTCGCCGCCGCGGAGCGGCTCTACGGCTACCGCTTCACGCCCCGCCCAGACCTCGCCGGCTACCACCCCGACGTCCGCGTCTGGGAGGTCACCGGCGCGGCGGGGGAGACGGTCGGCCTGTACCTCGGCGACTTCTACGCCCGTGAGGGCAAGCGCGGCGGGGCCTGGATGAGCTCGTTCGTCACCCAGTCGCGGCTGCTGGGCACCCGGCCGGTGGTGGTGAACAACCTCAACGTCACCCGCGGGGCCGACGGGCAGCCCACCCTGCTCACCCTCGACGAGGTGAACACGCTCTTCCACGAGTTCGGCCACACGCTGCACGGCCTGAGCTCCGCCGTCACCTACCCCCGGTTCGCCGGCACCAGCGTGCCGCGGGACTTCGTCGAGTTCCCGAGCCAGGTCAACGAGATGTGGGCGCTGTGGCCGGAGGTGCTGGCCGGCTACGCGCGACACGTGGACACCGGCGATCCGCTGCCGGCCAGCGTCGTCGAGGCGATCGAGGCCGCGCAGCTGTGGGGCGAGGGCTTCGCGACGCTGGAGTACCTGGCGGCCACGCTGCTCGACCAGGCCTGGCACCGCATCACCCCGGAGACCGAGGTCGGCGACCCGCAGGAGTTCGAGCGGGCCGCGCTCGAGGCGGCCGGCGTCGCCTACGACCTGGTGCCGCCGCGCTACCGGACGACGTACTTCCAGCACGTCTTCGCGGGGGGTTACGCGGCCGGCTACTACTCCTACATCTGGTCGGAGGTGCTGGACGCCGACACCGTGGAGTGGTTCAAGGAGAACGGCGGGCTGCGGCGGGAGAACGGCGAGGTCTTCCGGTCGCGGCTGCTCGCCGTCGGCGGGTCGGTGGACCCGCTGGAGGCCTTCCGCGCCGTCCGCGGCCGGGATGCCGACCCCACGCCCCTGCTCCGCCGCCGGGGGTTGTTGCCGGCCTGAGCCGACACGCTCTGTCGTGACGAGTGGGGGCCAGGAGGGTCCCCGCGAGGAGCGACGCAGCGGCTCGACGGCGGTCGGGGACGGCGCCTGGCCGCGGTGTCGGCCGGTAGGCCGACGATGTCAGAGCCAGGGCAGCGAGAGGACGACGTCGAGGTCGTCGGGGGCGTCGCCCTCGCGGACCAGCCGGTTGGGCTGGCGGTGGCCGCACGCCGTGCAGCGGTGGACCACCTGCCAGCCCTTGCCCGACTTCTCCACCAGGCCGATCGGCTCCATCGGCGCCCGGCAGTCACTCGCCCGGTCGCCGGGGAGGTCGTCGACGTGCAGCGACCACAGGCACACCGGGCAGTGGTTGCGGTAGTGGCCGTCGGTGTTCGCCGGCACCGCCGACCCGCAGTGCACGCAGGCGAACCCGGTGTTCTCCGCCCTCCGGGAGCGGACCGGACGGGTCACGCAGCGCCCTCGGTCAGGGGACGAAGGGCTCGACGGCGACGACGTCGACGGTGATGTCGCGGCCGTTGGGCGCCTGGTAGGTGACCGTCGCACCGGGGGCGGCGCCCAGGATGGCCGAGCCGAGCGCCGACTCGGGGGAGTAGACCTGCAGCCCCGTCGTCCCGGCGATCTCGCGTGAGCCGAGGAGGAACTTCTCGGTCTCGTCCTCACCCCGGAAGCGGATGGTGATCACGGTGCCGGTGGCGGCGTGCGTCGCCGTCGTGGGCGCGTCGCCGACACGGGCCTTCCGCAGCAGGTCCTCCAGCTGGCGGATGCGGGCCTCCTGCTTGCCCTGCTCGTCCTTGGCGGCGTGGTAGCCGCCGTTCTCGCGGAGGTCGCCCTCCTCGCGGCGGGCGTTGATCTCGGCGGCCATGGCCGGTCGGCCCGCCACCAGCTGGTCGAGCTCGGCCTTGAGCCGGTCGTGGGCCTCCTGGGTCAGCCAGACGCCCTGGTTCTGCTCGTCAGTGGGGGTGGACACGGCGGTGCTCCTGAAATGTCGGTGGCCGCCCCCCGCGTGGGGAGCGGCCGCGTTCAGAACGGCCAACGTAACACCGTCGGCCGGGTCGGTGTTCCCACCCGCGTCGGCCGCCGGGAATCCGGAACGGTAGCGGACCGCAGCGTGACGAGCGCCACGAACACCCGATCGGGGGCCCCGGCGGCGGCGGCACCCGGTGCGGCCGGGGGATGATGTCGGGGTGACCGAAGCAGACCCGCTGCGCCTGCTCGCCGTGCACGCCCATCCCGACGACGAGTCGAGCAAGGGCGCCGCGACCATGGCCAAGTACGTCGCGGAAGGCGTCCGCGTCATGGTGGCGACGTGCACCGGGGGTGAGCGCGGGTCGGTGCTCAACCCGGCGCTGGACCGGCCCGACGTCTGGGAGCGCCTGCCGGAGATCCGCCGGGAGGAGATGGCCCGGGCCCGCGAGATCCTCGGCGTCGAGCAGGAGTTCCTCGGCTTCGTGGACTCCGGGCTGCCCGAGGGTGACCCGCTGCCGCCGCTGCCCGAGGAGTGCTTCGCGCTGGTGCCGACCGAGGAGGCGGCCGCGCCGCTGGTCGAGCTGATCCGCCGGTTCAGGCCGCACGTGATCACCACCTACGACGAGCGCGGCGGCTATCCGCACCCGGACCACATCAAGACCCACGAGGTCTCGGTGCACGCCTTCGACGCCGCCGGCGACCCCGACCGCTACCCCCAGCTGGGCGAGCCCTGGCAGCCGCTCAAGCTCTACTACCACATGGGCTTCACGCTGCCGCGGACGCGGGCGCTGCACGAGGCCATCCTCGCCTCGGGTGCGGAGTCGCCCTACGCCGAGTGGCTGGAGAACTGGGACCCCGACCGGGACCTGTCCCACCGGGTCACCACGAAGGTGCCCTGCGCCGAGTACTTCGCCGTCCGGGACGCCGCACTCATCGCGCACGCCACCCAGATCGACCCGAACGGCCGCTGGTTCGCCTGCCCGCTGGAGGTCCAGCAGCGGGTCTGGCCCACCGAGGACTACGAGCTGGCCCGGTCGGTCGTCGACTCGCCGGTGCCCGAGGACGACCTGTTCGCCGGCGTGCGGAGTGAGGTGGTGGTCCGATGATGGAGGTCGTGCTGCTGGCCGCCGAGCAGCAGATACCCGAGGACGTCGGCAAGGCGGGCCCCATCGGCGCCCTGCTGACCGTGCTGCTCTTCCTCGCCGTCCTGCTGCTGGTGAAGTCGATGACCACGCACCTCAAGCGGGTGCCGCGCAGCTTCGACACCGAGGACGACGCCCCGCGGGTCGTCGTGCCCGACACCCCGGCCGAACTGCTCGACCCCCGGCCCGAGCCGGGGCAGGCGCTGCTCGACACGCTGCGCCGGGCGCCCCGGGCCATCGAGGGGCCCCGCCGTGACGACGACCGGCCGGGCGCCGGGGCGGGCTGACCGGCCGGCCGTCGCCGGGAGGTGCGGCTACCAGCGGTGCGCCACGTCGATCACCAGGCGCGGGGTGTGGTCGGAGTTCGGCGTGCCGTCGAGGGTGAACACGCGGAACGGCAGCCGGGCGCGGACACCGAGGGCCAGGGTCGTGGAGCCCTCGAAGGAGCCGGCGTAGGCCACCTGGCGGAACGTGCGGTAGCCGGCGACGTCCACGACCTCCCGGGGGTCGGCCGGCAGGAACGTCGGACGGCCCTGCTCGTCGTACGCGGGTGCGCGCACCACGATCTCCAGGTCGGCGGCGCCGCGGACCGGCACCGCGTCCCCGGAGCCGTCCTGCCGCACGACCGGCACGTAGCGCACCGAGTAGGAGCCGAAGGTGGCGTCCTCCCCGCCCACGTCGACGACGAGCCGGTCGAAGCAGTCGTGCCGACCGGAGCGGACGTCGAACACCACCTCCCGGTCGCCGCGGTCGGCGCTCTCCGGCTGCGAGCCCCAGGTGATCCCGCAGTAGGGACTCGCACCCGCCGAGGCGGGCGCGACCACCCCCAGCACAGCGAGGGTGGAGACGGCGAGGACGAGGAACCGGGACCGGCTCATGGCAGGCCTCCTGGGGAGTGGTGGCGACGGCAGGATCCGCCCGACACGGCACCCGGCGCCATGGCTGTCGACATGTCGACTCGACGAAGCATCTCGCCTCCTCCCGGCAGGACTTGACAGGTGTCTCGGGCGCGCCTCCGACTGCTTCTCGTCAGCTCGTGATATGGACCATCCAGGTGACCCCCCGACTCCTGGGGGTCGCCACGCGCCGTCGGACGGGCCAGGATCCCGGGATGGCCCAGCGACGGCACGACCCCGAGCAGCGCGTCCCCCCGCCGGGTTTCGGCCGGGTCGGCACCCGGGTGCTGGAGGTGGCCGAGAACGTCGTCTACGCCGGCATCGCGCTGTTCCTCGTCCTGGCCGCGCTGGCCCTGCTGGTGCTGGCCGCACGGACGACGTGGTCGCTGACCGGGGACCTCTCGCAGGCGCCGATGCTCGAGCTGCTCGACGTCCTGCTGCTGGTGTTCATCGTGGTCGAGCTGCTGTTCGCCGTCCGGACGACGGTGGAGAAGCGGGAGCTCGTCGCCGAGCCGTTCCTGGTCATCGGGATCATCGCCTCGATCAAGGAGATCGTCGTCCTGTCGGTCGAGGCCGCGGGCGTCGTCGGCGACGGGGCGGGCTTCACCGACCGCATCACCGAGATCGGCGTCCTGGGCGTGCTCGTGCTGCTGCTGGGGGGCACGTCGTGGCTGCTGCGCCGCAAGGAGCGGGAGCCGGACGAGGGGGAGGGCGGCGGCCCCACCCCGGCGCCGGAGCCCGCCGCGGAGTCGCCCGGGTAGCCGGCCGGTGTCCCCTGCACCCCGGCGCCGTCCGGGCCGGGGTGCACGGTCGGCCGGCGTCGCGGTGGATCCGTACCGGTGGGCCGAGACCGACGACCGCCTCCACCAGCGGGACGGGCAGGCCGGCGCCCGGGTCGCCGTCCGGTGCGCAGCCACCCGCGAGGACGCCGCGGGAATCCCGCACGGTCTCCTGCAGACGGTGGCCCGGCTGCGTGCCACCGACCCCGACGTCCGCCGCCGGCTCGGCCCGGGCGGGACCGGCTGATGGCCCGCGCCACCGGCACCCGGCCGGTCGTGCGCCTGGAGAGCACCGCCGGTCGTCCGCACCATCGAGACTCGGGTCGGACCCGGTGAGGTGGGTGCCCGGCCTGCTCGTCCTCGGTCGCGCGCCGGAGTCCTCAGCGTGCGGCGCAGGCCGCGCAGGTGCCGAAGACCTCGAGCTGGTGCTGGACGTCGGCGAAGCCGTGCTCGGCGGCGATCTTGGCGGCCCAGCGCTCGACCGGCGGGTCGGCGACCTCGACGGTGCGGCCGCAGGAGCGGCACACCAGGTGGTGGTGGTGCACCGGCGAGCACCGCCGGTAGACCGCCTCGCCGTCGGCGCCGCGCAGGAGGTCGACCTGCCCGTCGTCGACCAGGGCCTGCAGCGCCCGGTAGACCGTGGCCAGGCCCACCGAGTCGCCGCGGGCGCGGAGCATCGCGTGCAGGTCCTGGGCGCTGCGGAAGTCGTCGAGCTCCTCGAGCAGGGCCAGCACGGCGCTGCGCTGCCGGGTGTTCCGGCGGGCCGGCACCCCCGCGGGTTCGGGATGGGTCACGGTCGCCCCGCCTTCCCGGCGACCGGCGCGGGGGCCGGGTGCTCGCCGTGCTCGTCGTAGTGCACGCCGGCGCCGGTGTGGTGCGGGGCGTGCAGGTGGCCGTCGTGGTCGTAGTCGACGTGGTCGCCGTGCGGCACCGCCGGGTGTCCGCAGCCGGCGCCGTGCTCGTGCGGGTGGGCGGCGTGCACCTCGGCCTGCCGCTGGTGCCGGCGGCGGGCGGTCGCCTCGCGGACCGCGGTCACGGTGGTGACCAGCAGGAACAGCGCGATGGCCAGCAGCACGATCGTGCCGCCGGAGGGGGTGCCGGTGTAGTAGGAGGCGCTGGTGCCGGCGACGCTGACCCCCAGGCCGATCCCGCAGGCCAGGTAGACGGTCTGGCGGAAGCTGCGGGCCAGCAGCTGCGCGACCGCGCTGGGCACGATCATCAGCGCGCTGATCAGCAGCAGGCCGACCACCCGCATGGACAGCACGACGGTGGCGGCGACCAGGACGGCGAGCACGGTGTTGAGCGCCAGCACCGGCAGGCCGACCGCGCGGGCGTACTCCTCGTCGTCGCTGACCGCGTAGAGCCGCTGTCCGAGCAGCCACACGACGGCGAGCACGACGAGGGTGATGACGCCGAACACCGCGACGTCCGCCGCGGTGGTCGTGGTGATCGCGCCGAACAGGTAGGCCTCGAGGTTGGTCGCCTGCCCGCGCGGGGCGAGGCTGAGCAGCACCACGCCGCCGGCGATGCCCCCGTAGAAGAGGACGGCGAGCGCGACGTCGCCGCTGGTGCGGCCGCGGGCGCGGACCAGTTCGATGAGTACGGCGCCGAGCACGGCCGCCACGAGTGCCGTGCCGACCGGGGCGGTGGCGGTCAGGACGCCGACCGCCACCCCGGTGAGCGCGACGTGGCCGAGGCCGTCACCGAGCAGGGAGAGCCGGCGCTGCACCAGGAACACGCCGACCGCCGGCGCCACCAGCCCGACCATCAGCGAGGCCAGCAGCGCCCGCTGCATGAACCCGTACTCCAGGACCTCCACCTCAGCGGCCTCCGTCCGTCGTCACCCGCGGCTGGTCCTGGCGGTACCCGCGCGCCGGCGGCAGGCCCGTGTCCTCCGGGTGGTGGTGCCCGTCATCGGTGGCCTCGGCCCCGGCGAGCGGCCCGTCGAAGGCGATCCGCCCGTGGTCGACGACGACCGCCCGGGACAGCACTCCGCTGAGCGGTCCGATCTCGTGGGTCACGACCACCAGTGTGGTGCCCGCGGCGGACACGGCGGCCAGGACCGCGGCCAGCGCGTCCTGGCTGGCGGCGTCCACCCCGGCGGTGGGCTCGTCCATGACCAGCAACTCCGGCTCGGCGGCCAGTGCCCTGGCCACCAGCACCCGGCGCTGCTGCCCGCCGGACAGCGACGCGACCGGGTCGTGCATGCGGTCGGCCAGCCCGACGGCGGCCACGGCGTCGGCGACCGCGGCCCGGTCGGCCGGGCGCAGCCGGCCGAACAGCCCGTGCCGGGCCAGCCGGCCCACGCCGACCACCTCGCGCACCGTGGCCGGCACCGCGCCGGTGACGGTGTGCCGCTGGGGGACGTAGCCGATCCGGCCGCGGGCGCGGGGCCGGCCGACCGGGGCGCCGAGCACCTCGACCTGGCCGCCGAGCACGGTCGCCAGGCCGAGCAGGCCGCGGGCGAGGGTGGTCTTGCCCGATCCGTTGGAGCCGAGGACGGCGACCGCCTCGCCGTGCGCCACGGTCAGGTCGACGTCCTGCACGACGGCCACGTCGCCGTAGCCGATGCGCGCCCCGCGCAGCCGGATCGCGCTCATGCGCAGGACTGGCCCTCCTGCAGCGTGGCCAGGTTGGCCCGCATGACCTCGAGGTAGTCGCTGCCGGCCGACTCGTCGGTCAGCCCCTCGAGCGGGTCCAGGACGGCGGTGGCCACCCCGGACTCGGCGGCGACGGTCTCGGCGACGGCCGGGTCGACGAGGGTCTCGGTGTAGACGGTGGTCACCCCGCGCTCCCGCACGAGCGTCGCGATCTCGGCCAGCTGCGCGGGGTCGGGCTCCAGCGACGGGCTCAGCCCGCTGATGCCGACCACCTCGAAACCGTAGCGGTCGGCCAGGTAGCCGAACGCGTCGTGGCCGGTGACCAGGGTGTCCACCGCGCAGTTCGCCAGGGCGGCCTGCATCTCGCCGTCCAGCGCCTCCAGGTCGGCGCGCAGTGCGGCGGCGTTCTGCTCGTAGCTCGCCGCGCCGTCGGGGTCGCGCTCACCGAGCTCCGCGGCCAGGGCGTCACCGACGGCGGCCAGGCGCACCGGGTCCAGCCAGAAGTGCGGGTCGACGGGCGCCTCGCCCTCCTCGGCGTGCTCGGCGTGCTCCTCGGCGGTCTCCCCCTCGTGCCCGTCCTCCTCCGCGGTCAGGGAGAGGTCGGCGGCCTGGCCGGCGTCCCAGGCGGTGTCGGCGGCCTCGGTCGTCGCGGCCTCGTCCAGGGCGGGCTGGAAGCCCTCCAGGTAGACGAGGAGGTCGGACTCGGCGACCGCGGCGACGTCCTGCGGGGCCAGCTCCAGGTCGTGCGCCTCCGCGCCGGGCGGGGTCAGCGAGGAGACGTCGACCCGCTCCCCGCCCACGCGGGCCGCGGCCCACTCCAGCGGGTAGAAGCCGGCGACCACGGCCAGGCCGCCCGACCCGTCCACCGCCGGCTCGGCGGATCCGCCGCTCCCTGCGCTGCCTCCACACCCGGTCAGGAGGAGGGTGCCGGCAGTGGCAGCGGCGGCTGCCAACGTGCTGTGGGAACGGATCGACGAGATGGCCATGAGAACCATTCTCGCATCAAGCTCCCGACCCCGTGGAGGGGAGTCGCTCGCCGGGTGCCACGCGGTCGCCGGCGCGGACGGAGAGTCGGTCCCCTCGAGGTGTCGCGCCGCCGCGTCCGGTTGGCACGGCGACCTGCGGGGCAAGGGACGGTGAGCTCGGGACGTGAGGAGCGACCGCCGTGACCAACCGCCTGGCCGCCGCCACCAGCCCCTACCTGCTGCAGCACGCGGAGAACCCGGTCGACTGGTGGGAGTGGGGCGAGGAGGCCTTCGCCGAGGCCCGGCGCCGGGACGTGCCCGTCCTGCTCAGCGTCGGCTACGCCGCCTGCCACTGGTGCCACGTGATGGCGCACGAGTCCTTCGAGGACGAGGCGACGGCGGCGCAGATGAACGACGGGTTCGTGTGCGTGAAGGTCGACCGCGAGGAGCGGCCGGACGTCGACAGCGTCTACATGGCCGCCACCCAGGCGCTGACCGGCTCCGGCGGCTGGCCGATGACGGTGTTCACCACACCCGACGGCCGGCCGTTCTACTGCGGCACCTACTTCCCGCCCCGGCCCGCGCACGGGATGCCGTCGTTCCGCCAGCTGCTGGCCGCGGTCACCGACGCCTGGCGGACGCGGCGCGCGGACCTGGAGGGGGCCGGCACCCGCATCGCCGAGGGCATCTCCGCCCGGCTGGACCTGGGGACGCCGACCCCGATCACGGCCGAGCTGCTCGACCGCGCCGTCGCCGCGCTGGCCCAGGGGTACGACGAGCGCTGGGGCGGCTTCGGCGGTGCCCCGAAGTTCCCGCCGTCCCTGGTGCTGGAGTTCCTGCTCCGCCACGCCGCCCGCACCGGCGACGAGCGGGCGCTGCGGATGGCGCGCGGCACGTTCGAGGCGATGGCCCGCGGCGGCATCCACGACCAGCTCGCCGGCGGCTTCGCCCGCTACTCCGTCGACGCGCAGTGGGTCGTGCCGCACTTCGAGAAGATGCTCTACGACAACGCCCTGCTGCTGCGCGGCTACCTGCACCTGTGGCGGGCGACCGGCGAGGAGTGGGCCCGCCGGGTCGCCGACGCGACCGCCGCCTTCCTCGTCCGCGACCTCGGCACGCCCGAGGGCGGCTTCGCCTCCGCGCTGGACGCCGACACCGAGGGCGTCGAGGGGCTCACCTACGTGTGGACGCGGGCAGAGCTGGTCGAGGTGCTCGGCGCGGACGACGGGGCCTGGGCCGCCGAGGTGTTCGCGGTGACCGAGCACGGCACCTTCGAGCACGGCACCTCGACGCTGCAGCTGCTGCGCGACCCCGACGACCCGGCCCGGCTGGCGTCCGTGCAGGAGCGCCTCATGGCGGCCCGGGCGCAGCGACCGCAGCCGGCGCGCGACGACAAGGTGGTGACCGCCTGGAACGGGCTGGCGATCGCCGCCCTGGCCGAGCACGGCGTGCTCACCGGGACGCCGTCCTCGGTCGACGCGGCGCGGCGGGCGGCGGCGCTGCTCGCCGACGTGCACCGGGTCGACGGGCGGCTGCGCCGGGCCTCGCGGGACGGCGTCGCAGGCGCGCCGGCCGGGGTGCTCGAGGACTACGGCGACCTCGCCGAGGGGCTGCTCGCGCTGCACCAGGCCACCGGCGAGGGGCGCTGGCTGGACCTGGCCGGCGACCTGCTGGACGTCGTCGCCGAGCAGTTCGTGGACGCCGACGGGTGGCACGACACCGCGGCCGACGCCGAGGCGCTGGTGCACCGGCCGTTCGACCCGGCCGACGGTCCCACGCCGTCCGGCATCGCCGCCGTGGCCGGGGCCGCCGTGTCCTACGCCGCGTCGGCCGGCGCGCCACGGCACCGGGAGCTCGGTGAGGCGGCCGTGGGCTCGCTGGCCCGGCTCGCCGAGCGCGCGCCGCAGGCGGTGGGCTGGGCCCTCGCGGTGGGGGAGGCGCTCGTGACCGGCCCACTGGAGGTCGCGGTGAGCGGACCGGCCGGGCCCGAGCGCGATGCCCTCGCGGCCGCCGCCCGGGCCTCGACCAGCCCGGGCGCGGTGGTGGTCGTCGGCGAGCCCGACCAGCCCGGCGTCCCGCTGCTGGCCGGCCGCCCGCTGGTCGACGGCCGGCCGGTCGCCTACGTGTGCCGGGGGTTCGTCTGCTCCGCGCCCGTCACGGACGTGTCCGCTCTGGGCGCAGCGATGGCCCCTTCCTGACGTCGCCCGCCGGGCTTACCGTGTAAGTGTGTAATCACTCGACACGGGAGGCCGTCGTGCACGGACACCACCGATTCCCCTCCGAGAACCCCTTCGCCGGGATGCGCGGCGGGTTCCGCGGCCCGCGGGGTCGCGGCCCCGGCGGTCGCGGCCGGGGCCCGGACGCCCCGCCGCCCGCCGAGCGCGGCGAGGTCGCCGGCTGGTTCGCCGGGCGGCTGCCCGACGACTGGTTCACCGGCCCGGTCGAGCTCACCGTCGACCGCGACGAGATCACCGTCATCGGCACCCTGGCCGAGCCGGAGGCCGGCGAGGGCGACCCCGCGGCGGCGCGGGCCGGCCGGATCGCCCGCTTCCGCGAGGAGACCCGCGAGCAGCGCATGGCGATCGCCGATGCCGCGCAGGCCCGCTACGGCCGCTCGGTCGCCTGGGGCGCGGCCTGCGGCGACGTCCGGGAGGTCTTCACCAACCTCTCGGTGCCGGTGATGACCCGGCTGCGCCAGCCCGAGCGGCTGGTCCTCGACACCCTCGTGGACGCCGGGGTCGCCCGGTCCCGCTCCGAGGCGCTGGCCTGGGCGGTCCGGCTGGTCGCACAGCACACCGACGACTGGCTCGGCGAGCTGCGCGCGGCGATGGCCTCGGTCGAGGAGGTCCGGGCCCGCGGCCCCCAGGTGGACTGAGCTCTGCCACGCTGCCCGGGTGTCCTCGTCGACGGAGCTGCTCCCGGCCACCTACCGGTCCCTGTCCGCGCTGGTCACGGACCTGCGGCCGGAGGAGGCCTGGCAGCCGACCGGGTGCGCCGGGTGGGCGGTCCTGGACCTGACCCTGCACCTGGTCGACGACGCCCGCCGGGGCCTGGTCGCGCTGGCCACCCCGGCGGACGGGCCGGCCACCAGCGACGCGGTCGCCTACTGGCGGTCCTGGCAGCCGACCGCGGCGCAGGACGAGGACGTCGCCTGGCGCACCCGCGTCCGCGCCAGCGTCGCCGGCGGGCTCGCCGAGCTGTCCGGGGTGTATGCGGAGCTCGTCGCGGCCGTGACCGTGCTCGCCGGGCGGACCCTGCCCGACGACCTGGTCGCCACCCAGGGCCACGTCCTGCGCGCCGGCGACCTGCTGTCCTCGCTCGCCGTGGAGGCCGCGGTGCACCACCTGGACCTGGTGGCGCACCTGGACCGGCCCGGCCCCTCGCCGGACGCCCTCGCGGAGGTGCGCCGGGTGCTCGAGGGGCTGCTCGGCGGCCCGCTGCCCGAGGCGTGGGACGACGCCACCGCGGCCCGGCGCGGCACCGGCCGCGAACCGCTGGACGACCGCGACGGCGCCGTCCTGGGGGCGGCCGCGGAGCGGTTCCCTCTGTTCGGATGACACCGCGGTCCTCCGGACCGCACCGCGGCCAGGAGCCGTCCCCCGCCTGTGCTGAGCTCCATCGGCTACTCGTCGGGGACCCTCCGGGCCCCACTCCTCCCAGCCAGGGACACTGGGGCCGTGCCAGCCAGCGCCGCCGTCCCGACCGACACCGACGTCCTCGTGGTCGGGGCCGGACCGGCGGGTGCGGCGGCCGCCGGGTGGGCCGCGCGCGCGGGGCACGACGTCGTCCTCGCCGACGCGGCGGTCTTCCCCCGCGACAAGACCTGCGGCGACGGGCTGACCCCGCGCGCGATCGCCGAGCTCGACCGCCTGGGCCTGGGCGACTGGGCCCGCTCGCGGGCGCGCAACCGCGGGCTGCGTGCGGCCGGCTTCGGCCGGACCTGGGAGCTGCCCTGGCCCGGCGGTGCCTTCCCCGACCACGGCAGCGCGGTGCCGCGCACGGAGCTCGACGCCCGGATCCGCGGGGTGGCGCTGACCGACGGCGCCGTCCCGTTCGAGGGGGCGCGCGCCGTCGACGTCGAGCGGGACGGCGAGCGGGTGACCGGCGTGGTGTTCGAGCTCGCCGACGAGGAGACGGTCACCGTCGGCTGCCGGCGGCTGGTCGTGGCCGACGGCGTCCGCTCACCGCTGGGCCGGGTGCTCGGCCGCGAGTGGCACCGCGACACCGCGTACGGCGTCGCCGCCCGCGGTTACGTGCGCTCCGGGCGGGCGGACGACGAGTGGATCTCCTCGCACCTGGAGCTGCGCGGCGCCGAGGGGGAGCTGCTCTCCGGCTACGGGTGGGTGTTCCCGCTGGGTGCGGAGGCCGGGCAGGTGAACATCGGCGTCGGCACGCTGGCCACCGCCCGCCGTCCGGCGGGGGTGCAGCTCAAGGCGCTGGTGGAGGTCTACGCCGACGCCCGCCGCGAGGACTGGCGGCTCGACGGGCCGGTGGAGGCCCCGGCGTCGGCGCTGCTGCCCATGGGCGGAGCGGTCTCCGGCGTGGCCGGGCGGAACTGGGCGCTGGTCGGTGACGCCGCGGGGTGCGTGAACCCGCTCAACGGCGAGGGCATCGACTACGGCCTGGAGACCGGCCGCAGCGTGGTGGAGCTCCTCGGCGAGGACGACTGGACCGCCGCCTGGCCGGCGGAGCTGCGGCGCCACTACGGCGAGGCGTTCTCCATCGCCCGCCGGCTGGCCGGGCTGCTCACCGTGCCCCGCTTCCTGCCCGCGGCCGGCCCGGTGGGCATGCGCTCGCGGTCCCTCATGACCGTGGCCCTGCGGGTGATGGGCAACCTCGTGACCGACGAGGACGGCGACCTCGTCGCCCGCGCCTGGCGCACCGCCGGCCGGCTGTCGTCCCGCGCCGACGAACGGCGACGAGTACATCGCGAAGTACACGGCGATGTAGTGGCAGATCGCGGCCACGACGGTCATCGCGTGGAAGACCTCGTGGTAGCCGAAGGTGCCGGGCCAGGGGTTGGGCCGCTTGATCGCGTAGGCCACCCCGCCGAGCGTGTACAGCACGCCGCCGACGGCCAGCAGCACCAGCGAGGTCACGCCGGCGATGTGCAGGATGTCGGTCAGGATGAAGACGGCGACCCAGCCCAGCCCGATGTACAGGGGCACGCCCACCCAGCGCGGCGCGGTCGGCCAGGTGAGCTTGAGGAACACGCCGGCCAGCGCTCCCGCCCAGACGCCCGCGAGGACCCAGTAGCCGGTCGGCTGGTCGACCGCGAGCAGGGCGAACGGCGTGTACGTGCCGGCGATGAACAGGAAGATCATCGAGTGGTCGAGCCGCTTCATCAGCTTCCAGCCGCGCGGTGACCAGCGCCGCCGGTGGTACAGCGCGCTGATCCCGAACAGGCCGCAGATGGTGGCGCAGTAGACGGTCACCGACCAGCCGGCCCGGGCGCCCAGCACCGACCCCAGCGGGATCAGCACGGCGCCGGCGACGACCGCGCCGAAGAACGAGAACAGGTGCAGCCAGCCGCGCATCCGCGGCCGGGTGTCGGGGTGGGTCCAGTCGCTGTCGCCGAAGTCCTCGGCGGTCCAGGTGCGCTCGACCCGCTCGCCCTCCTCGAGGACGGTGGCCACCGCCGGGCCGGCCGGCGCCTCGATCTGGGCGCCGTCGGCCTCGATCCGGACCGCCTCGCCCTTCCCGTGGGGGACGCTCATGCGGGCGAGGTTACGCATGCGTAGGGAGCGCGGCGACGGGAGCCGGCTGTGAGCTCCCTGGCACTCCGAGGGCCTTCGTGCAGGTCGCCGACGGGTGCGCGGGACGCCGCGGAGCGGGCCTAGTGTGACCCACCGTGGGGGTGCGGCAGTGGGCACGCGACGTCCTCACCCAGGTGTACGAGCACCGGCTCGCCCAGGCGCTGGAGGGCGCGGCGATCCCGCGGCACGTCGGGGTGATCGTCGACGGCAACCGGCGGTGGGCGCGCGCCATCGGCCTGGAGGACCCCAACGCCGGCCACCGCCGTGGCGCGGACAAGATCGCGAGCTTCCTCGGCTGGTGCGACGAGGCCGGCGTCGAGGTGGTCACGCTGTTCCTGCTCTCCACCGACAACCTGTCCCGTCCCGAGCCCGAGCTGCTGCCGCTGCTGCGGATCATCGAGGGCGTCGCCGAGGACCTCGCCGCCCCCGACCGGCGCTGGCAGCTGCACCCGGTGGGAGCCCTCGAGCTGCTGCCCGCCGAGACGGTCGCCGTCCTCAAGCAGGCCGAGGAGGACACCCTCGACCGGCCGGGCGCGACGGTCAACCTCGCCGTCGGCTACGGCGGACGGCGGGAGATCGCCGACGCCGTCCGCTCGCTGCTGGCCGAGCACGCCGCGCGGGGGACGACGATGGACGAGCTGGTCGGCGTCCTCGACGTCGAGCACATCGCCGAGCACCTCTACACCCGCGGCCAGCCCGACCCCGACCTGGTGATCCGCACCAGCGGCGAGCAGCGGCTCTCGGGGTTCCTGCTCTGGCAGACCGCCCACTCGGAGTTCCACTTCACCGACGTCTACTGGCCCGACTTCCGCCGCGTCGACTTCCTGCGGGCGCTGCGCGCCTACGCCGCCCGGCACCGGCGCTTCGGCGGCTGAGAAACTGCTGGTCATGGCGCCCTCGCTCGACGTCCCCCTGGAGTACGTGCGGCTGGGGCTGCGCTTCGACCGGCTGGAGTCCGGCTTCGTCGACGCCTACACCGGCGACAAGCGGATCCGCGCGGCGGTGGAGGACGAGCCGGCGCCCACCCCGTCCGGCCTGCGCGACCGGGCCCGCGCGCTGCTGGGGGAGCTGGCGTCCTCCGACCTGCCGGCCGACCGCGCCGGCTTCCTCCGCGGGCAGCTCACCGCCCTGGAGTGCACGGCCCGCAAGATGGCCGGCGAGCCGGTGCCCTTCCTCGACGAGGTGCGCAGCTACTTCCAGGTCGACCTGACCCTCGGCGACCCGGCGACCTACGCCGCCGCGCACGCCGAACTCGACGTCCTGCTGCCCGGCAGCGGCCCGCTGGCCGACCGCTACGCCGCCCACCGGCGCCGCGAGGAGTGCCCGCCCGAGCGGCTGGCCGAGGCGGTGCACGCGCTGTCCAGCGCGCTGCGCGACCGGGTGCGCGCCGACTACGGGCTGCCCGAGGTCGAGACGGTGCGCTACGAGGTGGTCACCGACCAGCCGTGGTCGGGCTTCAACTACTACGAGGGCGACTACCGCTCGCGCGTCGCGATCAACGCCGACCTGCCGCACCGGCTGGGCCAGCTGCCGCACCTCGTCGCGCACGAGGCCTACCCGGGGCACCACACCGAGCACTGCCGCAAGGAGCTGGGCCTGGTCGAGCGCGGTGCCCGGCTCGAGCACACCGTCTTCCTGGTCAACACCCCCGAGTGCCTCATGGCCGAGGGGCTGGCCGACCTGGGCGTGCAGGCCGCGATCGGCGAGGGCTGGGGTCCGTGGGCGGCGGAGGTGCTCGGCGATCTCGGGCTGCACTTCGACGGGCACCTCGCCGAGCGGATCGCCGCGGCCGCCGCGCCGCTGAACCGGGTGCGCCAGGACGCCGCCGTCCTGCTGCACGACCGCGGCGCCGGCGCCGACGAGGCGGCCGCCTTCATCCAGCGCTGGTCGCTGGTCAGCGCCGACCGGGCCCGCCAGCAGCTGCGCTTCCTGACCCACCCGCTGTGGCGGGCCTACACCACCACCTACGTCGAGGGCTTCGACCTGCTCTCGCGGTGGCTGGACGCCCGCCCGGCCGACCAGCCGGTCGCCGACCGCTTCGTCCGCCTGCTCGACGAGCCGCTCACCCCGGCCGACGTCGCCGGCGAGCTGCGGACCGGCTGAGCAGTGGCACGGTACGGCCCGGAGGAGGCCCGGGACCTGGGCCTGTGGACGGCGGGCTGGCTGGCCGTGCTGCTGGTCGGCGGGCTGTGGTGGCTGGGCGACCTGAGGCTCCAGTGGCCGGTCCTGCTGGTGCCGCTGGTGTGGGTGCTGGTCGCCGTCCGGCCGCGCCGTCGCTGAGACGGCTGGTACCGGTGGTGCCCCGATGGGGGGACACGCCGCCTCTCCGACATGTTCCTGTCACCTCCCGGGCCTAACGTCCGCGGTGGAGGGCGAGCTCACCTCGCCGTCCACGGGAGGCCCGGTTGGTGCTGACGAACTCGTCGACCAGGGGGGCCGGCGCCCGGCTCCTCGGCCGGGGCCCGGCCACCTTCGAGCCGGGGCGCGGGCTGCGCCCCACGGGAGTCGAGCCATGACCGAGCTTGCGAGGGCATGCATGAGCACAGCACCCATGGGCACGCGTCTGCCGAGCGCCAGCGAGGTGGAGGCGTGACCACTCGCCGCACGTTCGTCCTCGACACCTCCGTCCTGCTCTCCGACCCCGGTGCGCTGCTGCGCATGGGCGCCCACGACGTGGTCCTCCCGCTCGTCGTGATCGGAGAGCTGGAGGACAAGCGCAACCACCCCGAGCTGGGCTGGTTCGCCCGGCAGGCGCTGCGGCTGCTCGACGACCTGCGGGTGCAGCACGGCCGGCTCGACGCCGCGGTGCCGGTCGGTGAGGACGGCGGCACGCTGCACGTCGAGCTCAACCACAGCGACCCGTCGGTGCTGCCGGCCGGCTTCCGCAACGACAGCAACGACAGCCGGATCATGGTCGTGGCGCTGAACCTGCGCGCCGAGGGCGCCGACGTCTGCCTCATCACCAAGGACGTGCCGCTGCGGGTCAAGGCCGCGGCGGTGGGCCTGGACACCGACGAGTACCGGGCGCTGGACGCCGTCGACGCCGGCTGGACCGGGATGGCCGAGCTCTCCCTCGACGACGCCGGGCTGGCCGCCCTCTACGACGACGGCGAGGTGTACGCGCCGGCCGCCGCGGAACTGCCCGCGCACACCGGGCTGGTGCTGCTGTCCTCCCGCGGGTCGGCGCTGGGCCGGGTGACGCCGGACAAGCACGTGCGGCTGGTGCGCGGCGACCGCGAAGCCTTCGGGCTGCACGGCCGCTCGGCGGAGCAGCGGATCGCGCTGGACCTGCTGCTGGACCCGGAGATCGGCATCGTGTCGCTGGGCGGGCGGGCCGGGACCGGCAAGTCGGCGCTGGCGCTGTGCGCGGGCCTGGAGTCGGTCATGGAGCGGCGGGCGCACTCGAAGGTCGTCGTCTTCCGGCCGCTCTACGCCGTCGGCGGCCAGGAGCTCGGGTACCTGCCCGGCAGCGAGGGCGAGAAGATGTCGCCCTGGGCGCAGGCGGTCTACGACACTCTGGGCGCGCTGGTGTCGAAGGACGTGCTCGACGAGATCGCCGGCCGTGACCTCATCGAGGTGCTGCCGCTGACCCACATCCGCGGGCGGTCGCTGCACGACTCGTTCGTGATCGTCGACGAGGCGCAGTCGCTCGAGCGCGGGGTGCTGCTGACCGTGCTGTCCCGGCTGGGCTCGGGCTCGCGGGTGGTGCTCACCCACGACGTCGCCCAGCGGGACAACCTGCGGGTCGGCCGCCACGACGGCATCGCCGCGGTGGTCGAGCAGCTCAAGGGGCACCCGCTGTTCGCCCACGTCACGCTGACCCGCTCCGAGCGCTCGCCGATCGCGGCGCTGGTCACCGAGATGCTGGAGGACCTGCCGCGCTGAGCGGGGCGCCCGCTCTTGCGGCGTTCGGCCGCCGGCACTCTCGCGCGGTTCCTCTCGTCATCGCGCTGTCACACCGGCGCGAGAGCGGAGGGAACCGCGCGAGAGTCAGCGGCCGCCCCGGGCGAAGGCCCGCAGGAGGCGATCACCCACGACGCGGGGTCGGTCCAGGTCGTCCCACGTCCAACGGGCGACCTGCCAGCGGTGGTCACGCAGCTCGTCCTCCCGCCGCTTCTCTCGAAGACGACGTCGCCCGGCTCCTCGCCCGGCTGGAGCAGTCGGCCGTACTTCACCCGGCCGTCGAACTCCCCGAGGGTGCGGTGCTCCTCCCAGCCGAAGTCACAGCGCGCCATGACGCTGCCGTCGCTGCGTCGGACCCGCACCTGCAGGTCGGGCGTGGCGAGGCCGAGTCGGTGGATCAGCACCCTGCTGCGGCCCTCGCCCACGCTCTCGCTCAGCGGGTCGGCGAAGTCGACCACTCGAGCGGCGGCCCGGATCCCGGGGACCCGGCCCATGAACGCGATGCAGTCCACCAGGTCCTCCCGGGTGGTACCGCCCGTCCGGAGGGCACGGTCGGCGATCACGACGGCGGACTCGGAGGGGGCCGAGCGAGCGACGTCCACCACGGTTCGGGTGACGCTCGTGGTGACCAGGCCGTCGACCATGGTGAGGTGCTCGTCAGGCACCCGGCTGACGTGCTGGCGCAGTCGGCTGCTGCCCGTGCCGCTCGCCGCCGGGGTACGGAGCACATGGACTCGGTCGAGCGGCACGCCCCACACGGGCAGGCCGTGCAGGACCGCGGCCGAGAGGTGGCAGACCGCCGACGGTGTGCGAAGCCCTGCGACCGTGGCGAGCACCGTGAGCCGGTGCCTCGCGGCGGCGTCGGTGGGCAGCTCCGCCGGGGAGTGCACGTAGGTGCCACGCTGCAGCCGGCGCAGCTCCCCACGGCGCACCATCCGGGCGAGCTCGGCGTCGTCGTAGCCGGTCGACAACGCGTCGACCCGGCGTAGGAGGAACGGCAGGTCGGGCTCCGGAGCGGTCACCCGTCCAGCCTCGCGGCGGCATCCGGGTCTTGGGCGGTCGTGCCCGGATCTGTGGACGGCGGCCACTCCGGCGCCGTTTCCCGCGCGGTGGCGCTGATGCACCGGCGCGGAAGCTCCGGGAACGGCGCGAGAGTGGTCCGGCCGAGGCCGTCAGGGCGTCGCGGCGCCCGGATCGTCGTCGGTGGGGGCTGGGCGGGGGTGGCGGCCCAGCGCAGCGGGCTCAGGCCCCCGAGCTCTCCAGCCGCTCGCAGAGCAGGGAGGCCCAGCGGTGGGCGGTCGCCCGCGCACCGTCGAGGAGGGCCACGGGCGTGGCGGTGCGGCCCAGCACCGCGGCCGGGTCGGCGGTCAGGTCGGTGTCCTGGACCATGAGCGCGTCCACGCGGGGCAGCGCGTCCAGCCACGGGCCGACGTCCTCCGGCTTGCGGGTGGCCTCGACGACCGCCCACACGCCGACCGGTGCGAACACCGCGACCATCTGCTCCAGCCACGCGCCGCCGACGGCCCGCAGCGGGACGTCGACGGCCACGATCGTCAGCGCGCTCGACCGGTCGGCCTCCTGCTTGCGCTCGACGGCGGTGTCGATGCCGGTGATCCGGTTGCTGCGCGGGGCCAACGCGGCCAGGTCGCCGCGGGAGGCCCACTGCAGCTGCTCGCCGTCCAGCCGCAGCGAGGCCGCCAGCGCGCGGGCGGCGGCCAGGGTCTCGACGCCCGGCCCGACGACCAGCAGCACCTCACCGGCGCCGGTCGGCAGCGCGGGGGCGGCCGGCAGACCGGCGGCCAGCGCGCGGGTCAGCGCGGCGTAGGCACCCAGCCGCGCCACCTCGGCGGCGAAGTCCGCGCCGAGCAGCCGCTCGGGCACGCCGAGCTCCAGCAGCCGGCGGATGAGGGCGTCCTCGGCCGCGCCGGGCCGCGGGGCGCCGGTCCCGCCGGACGTCGACCGGCCACGGACCGAGGGCACGACCATCGGCGCCGAGCGGCGCCAGGCGGCGGCGCGCTTGTCGACCGGCAGCCGGGTCACGGTGGCCAGGCGGGCCTCCGCGGACGGCGGAGCCAGGCGGGCGACCGACTGGCCCGGGTCGCGGCCGATCGCCGGCGGCACCGGCGGGCGGCCCAGCAGCGGCGGCACCGCCAGCGCGGTGCCCGGCGCCGGCGGCGGCAGCAGCGACAGCGGCGGCAGGATCGTCGTGGCGTCGGCGGGCAGCGGCGCGGGGTCGCTGGCGGTCGGGGCCAGGACGTCGGCCTCCACCTCCCACTCGTCGGCCTCGGCGGTCGCGTCGACCCACACCGGGATCTCGGCGGTGTGCGCCTCGTCCCATGCGTCGTCGGCCTGGCGGGCGTCGTCCTCGGGCTGCGAGGAGCCGGCGAGCACGCCGCGAAGCAGCTGGGTGAGCGCCGCGTCGGAGGTGTCGTGCGCCAGGGCGGCACGCAGCACCTCGGCGATCGCCTCCTCGCGGGAGGTGATCGGCCCGGTGCTGAAGTCGGGCTCGTGCACCCACTCGGGCACGGGGTCCGGCTCCGGCTCCGGCTCCGGCGCGGGGGCGGGCGCCGGGGGGACGACGGCGGCGGCGGGCGGCGGCGTGGGCGCCGGGCCCCAGAGGATGTCGAGCCCCGCGTCCGGGCCGTCGGGCTCGACGGCCACCGCGGGCGCGGCGG
This sequence comes from Geodermatophilus sp. SYSU D01176, assembly GCF_054050015.1. Lineage (NCBI taxonomy): Bacteria > Bacillati > Actinomycetota > Actinomycetes > Geodermatophilales > Geodermatophilaceae > Geodermatophilus > Geodermatophilus sp. SYSU D01176. The sequence goes on from NZ_JBJGYN010000006.1 coordinate 119,245, forward strand.
CGGGTGCGGGCGGAGCAGCCGGAGCCGCGGCCGGGGCGGGCGCGGCGGCCGCGACGGCGGCGATCGCCTCGTCCACGGCCTCGCGAACGTCGACGTCCAGGGCCACCATCTGCGCCAGCGCGGCGGTGAACGGCGACGGCGGCAGCGCGGCGTCGTCCACCCCGGGGGCGGCCGGAGCCGGGGCCGGAGCCGGCGCCGCAGCGGGAGGCGGCGCCGCAGCGGGAGCCGGGGCCTTGCGGAAGCCCTTCGCCGCGGCCGGGCGGGAGGTGCGCGGCGCGGAGGTCCGGGAGTACAGCCCCACGGCGGGCTGGCCGGCGCCGCCGCCGAGCAGGTCGGCCACCTCGTCGACCGGGTCGGGCAGCACCGGGTCGCGGCGCAGCGCGGCCTCGATGCGGGCCATCGACTCCGCCTTCGACGCCGGGCGGCGCTCCACGACCGGCGGCGGCGTGGCCTCCTCGACCTCGGCGACGAAGCGCTCGGTGGTGAAGAAGCCCATCACCCCGCCGGTGCGGACGCGGCGGATGCCGACGATCCGGACGGAGGAGCCGTACTGCTCCCGCGCGGCGGCGATGGCGCCCTCGCGGGTCGCGGCCTCAACGGACGGCAACGGCACCGTTCACCACTCCCAGTGACTCGATCTGGGCCGTCCGGGAGACCTCCGTGTAGGAGATCACCGGCAGGCGGGGGAGGACCTGACGCATCAGGCGGGACAGGGCGGCGCGCACCTGCGGCGAGCACACCAGCACGGGGGCCAGGCCCAGCTGCTCGGCGTCGGCCAGCAGCCCGCTGCAGCCGTTGACCAGCGCGTCGACGGTGCCGGCGTCCAGCGCGAGGACCTGACCGGCCTCGCTCTGCCGCACCGCCTCGAGCAGGCGCTGCTCGAACGCCGGGTCGAGGGTCATGACGTGCAGCCGCTCGTCGGGCGTGACGTAGGGGTGGCTGATCGCCGACCCGAGCGCCGACCGGGCGGCCTCGACCAGGCCGTCGACGTCGGTGGACACCTTCGCCCGCACCGAGAGCGCCTCGAAGATGCGCACCAGGTCGCGGATGGAGACGTTCTCCTCCAGCAGCCCGTGCAGCACCCGCTGGATCTCGCCGAGCGTGAGCAGCGTCGGGGTGAGCTCCTCGACGACGACCGGGTGCGTCCGCTTGACCATCTCGACCAGCAGCCGGACGTCCTCCCGGCCCAGCAGGTCGGCGGCGTTCTGCCGGACGACCTCGGCCAGGTGCGTGGTGATGACCGAGGACCGGTCGACGACGGTGGCGCCGGCCATCTCCGCCTGCCGCTGCAGCTCGACCGGCACCCACTTCGCGGGCAGCCCGAACACCGGCTCGCGGGTGGCCCGGCCGGGGAGCCCGTCCAGCATGTCGCCGATCGCCAGGACCGTGCCGGCCGGCGAGGTGCCCTTGGCCGCGGGGACACCGTTGAGCCAGATGACGTACTGCGAGGCCGGCAGGTCCAGGTTGTCGCGGGTGCGCACCAGCGGGATGACCAGGCCGGTCTCCATCGCGACCTTCCGGCGCAGCGCCTTGACCCGGTCCAGCAGGTCGCCGCCCCGGGAGGCGTCCACCAGGTCGACCAGGTCGAAGGCCACCTCGAGCTCCAGCGGGTCGACCCGCATCTTCTCGGCGATCGCCTCGGGGGAGTCGGGCTTCGGCTCGTCGTCCGCCGTGGCCTGCGGGTCGGCGTCCTCGTCGACCTCGGGGGTCTCCTGCATGCGCGCGGCCATGAGCAGGAAGAGCCCGCCGATGACCAGGAACGGCAGCTTGGGCAGGCCGGGGATCAGGCACAGCGCCAGCGCGGCGCCGCCGGCGATCCGCACCGGCTGCTTGAAGCGGCCGAGCTGGGCGATCAGGTCCGAGCCCATGTCCCCGTCGGAGGCCGAGCGGGTGACGATGATGCCGGTCGCGGTGGACAGCAGCAGCGCGGGGATCTGGGAGACCAGGCCGTCGCCGACGGTCAGCAGCGAGTAGGTCGAGACGGCGTCGCCGGGGGCCATGCCCAGCTGCATGACGCCGATCGCCATCCCGCCGATCAGGTTGATCAGCGTGATGATGATGGCCGCGATGGCGTCGCCCTTGACGAACTTCGAGGCACCGTCCATCGAGCCGTAGAAGTCGGCCTCGGCGGTGACCTCGGTGCGCCGCCTGCGGGCCTGCTTCTCGTTGATCAGCCCGGCGTTGAGGTCGGCGTCGATGGCCATCTGCTTGCCGGGCATCGCGTCGAGGGTGAAGCGGGCGCCGACCTCGGCGACGCGGCCGGCACCGTTGGTGATGACGACGAACTGGATGATCGTCAGGATCACGAAGATCACCAGACCGACGACCAGCGAGCCGCCGATCACGAAGTGCCCGAAGGCCTCGATGACCTTGCCGGCGTAGCCGTCGGTCAGCACCAGCCGCGTCGAGGAGACGTTGAGCGCCAGCCGGAACAGCGTCGCGATGAGGATCAGCGACGGGAAGACGGCGAAGTCCAGCGGCCGCCTGATCTGCATCGCGACCAGCAGGATGAGCAGCGAGGCGGTGACGTTCAGCCCCAGGAGCAGGTCCAGCACCGCGGCGGGCAGCGGCACGACCAGCATGAGGACGATGGCCACCACGCCGATCGGGACGGCGGCCTTCGACATTCCTCGCACGGACGACTCATCGGCAGCGCGGTCCGGCCGGGGCACCGCCGCCCGCCCCAGCCGCCACGCCCGTCCCAGCCGCCCCGTCGGCGGCGGCCCTGCGAGCCGCCGCGCGCGTCAGCGGCGGCGCCCGGCCCTCGGCAGACCCTCGACGTCCGGCGCGGAGAAGCCGGGCCGGTGGAAGCCACCGCGCACGCCGCGCGCCGACAGCTGCATGACGAAGGCCAGCACCCGCGCCACGGCGGTGAACAGCTGGGCCGGCACCTCCTGGCCGATCTCGCAGGAGGCGTGCAGCGCCCGGGCGAGCGGCACGTCCTGCACCATCGGGACGCGCGCCTCGGCCGCCCGCTCGCGCAGCTTGGCGGCGACCTCGTCGGCACCCTTGGCCACGACCCGGGGGGCGCCGCGGTCGGCCTCGTACTTGAGTGCCACGGCGACGTGGGTGGGGTTGACCAGCAGGACGTCGGCGTCGGCGACCTCGGCCATCATCCGGTTGCGCGACATCGCCATCTGGGTGGCCCGGCGCTGGGCCTTCACGTGCGGGTCGCCCTCGGAGTTCTTGTGCTCCTGCTGGATCTCGTACTTGCTCATCTTCAGCTGCTTCATCGTCTGCCTGCGGACGATGACGTAGTCGGCGACCGCGATCGCCAGGCCGGTGACCGCCACGACGCGGATCATCAGGACGGCGGAGTCGGTGAAGGTGGCGGTGACCGCCGACAGCGGCAGCGCGCCGGAGGCCGACACCAGGTGCTGGGCGCGATCGCTGGTGACGACGACGACCGTGCCCAGCGCGGCGGTCTTGATGACCGCCTTGGTCGCCTCCCAGAGCCCGTGGCCGCCGAACATCCGCTTCATCCCCGGGAAGGGGTTGAGCTTCTTCAGCGTCGGCTTCATCGGCTTGCTCGTGACGTGGACCCCGCCCTGTGCGGCGGACGCGGCCACGCCGACGACCATGAGCGCGACCGCCATCGGCAGCGCCACGGTGACGAAGGTGCTCAGGGCCTGCCCGAGCAGGGCCGTGACCGCCTCGACCTCGGGGTCCTCGACCACCACGCCGACCTGTACGAACATCGCGCCGACCTCGTCGAAGGCGTTGCGCACCAGCATCGGCAGCAGGAAGCTGGCCGCCGCGGCGCCGACCCAGGTGCCGAGCTCCTGGGTCCGCGGGATCTGGCCTTCCTGGCGCGCCTTCTTGAGCCGCTGCGGAGTGGGGTCCTCGGTCTTCTCCCCACCCGGCCCGTCCTTGGCCACGGCTCACCTCCTCCCGGTGCCGGCGGAACCGGCGGTCCGGCGCACGGGGGACGGCGCCGTCCGGTGTCCGTGCCCCATCACCCGCTCCGCAGCGAGACCATCGCCCGGACCGCGTGCTCGACCAGCGCGTCCAGGGCCGGGGGCAGCAGCGGGAAGGTCAGCCCCAGCAGCGCCATCGTCAGCATGATCTTCACCGGGAAGCCGAAGGAGAAGATGTTGAGCGCGGGCGCGGCCCGGGACAGCAGGGCGAGCGCGACGTCGGCCAGCAGCAGCACCGCGACCATCGGCCCGGCGATCTGCAGCGCGGCCAGGAACATCATCGACAGCGCGGTGATCAGGACCTGGGCCAGCTGCTCGGTGGGCACCGTCCCGCCGACCGGCAGCCCCTCGTAGGAGGTCGCGAAGCCGCGCACGACGAGCAGGTGGCCGCCGCTGGTGAACAGCAGCGTCATCGCGAGCAGGTGGTGCAGCCGGCCGACCGAGGAGCTGGTCGTCATCGACAGCGGGTCGTAGGCCGGCTGCAGCGAGAAGCCGCCGGTGAGGTCGATGAGGTCCCCGGCGTACTGGACGGCGGCGAACAGCACGTGGACGACGAAGCCGAGCGCCGCCCCGATGGCGACCTCGGTGACCGCGCCGACGACGAGGAAGCCGGTGGTCGGTTCCGGCAGGTCCGGGGCGATGCGGGTCATCAGCGCGACCGACAGGGCCAGCGCCAGGGCCCCCTTCACCGGGGCCGGGATGCCCCGGGAGTTGAACGGTGGGGCCAGCAGGACGAAGCCGGTGGCGCGGGCGGTGCCGAGCAGCAGCGCCGCCATGGTGCCCGCGGGGACCTCGAGGTCCACGGCCGCTACGTCCGGTCGAGCAGGCGGGGCAGCGAGTCGAACAGGTTCTGGGTGAAGGTGACCAGCTCGGAGAGCACCCAGTTGCCCGTGACCAGCAGCGCGATCGCGACCGCGATGACCTTCGGCACGAAGGACAGCGTCGGCTCCTGGATCTGCGTCGCCGCCTGGAACAGCGAGATGAGGAAGCCGACCAGCAGCGCGGTCAGCAGCACGGGGGCGGCGACCTTGGCGGCGACCGTCATCGTCTGGACGGCGATCTCGGTGACGTCGGCGTCACTCACCCGTAGCTCCCCACGAGCGCCGTCGTGATCAGCGCCCACCCGTCGACCACCACGAACAGCAGCAGCTTGAACGGCAGGGAGACGATCACCGGCGGCACCATCATCATGCCCATCGACATGAGCGCGGCGCTGACCAGCATGTCCAGCACCAGGAACGGGATGAAGACGACCAGCCCGATGATGAACGCGCTCTTCAGCTCGGACAGCACGAACGCCGGCACCAGCGTCGTCATGCTCACCGCGGCGGCGTCGGTCGGGGCCTCCTCGCCGGAGAGCCCGACCATCAGCGAGAGCTCGTCCTCGCGGGTGTTGTCGAGCAGGAACTCCCGCAGCGGGACGACGCCGACGTCGTAGGACTGCGACACCGTCATGGCGCCGTCGAGGTACGGCTGGACGGCGGTCTCGTTGATCTCGGAGAACACCGGGCCCATGACGAACAGCGTCAGGAACAGGGCGATGCCGGTGAGCACCGTGTTCGGCGGCGACATCTGCATGCCCAGCGCGTTCCGGGTCAGCGACAGCACCACGATGATCTTGGTGAACGAGGTGGCGAGCAGCAGCACCGCCGGCGCCACCGAGAGCACGGTGATCGCGAGGATCAGCGTGATCGAGGTGCTGGGGCTCCCGCCGCCGATCGAGATGTCCACACCGCCGTCGACGCCGGGGACCACGGGGACGGTCGGGGCCGTCGGCTCCACCGGGGCGGTGGGGGCGGCGGACGCCGGGCCGGCCAGCAGCGCGAGCACGACGCCGAGCAGCGCCGCGAGCAGCAGGACCAGCCCCACGCGCCGGGCGACCGGGACGCCCCGGACGGGAGCGGGGGAGGAGGTCATCAGCGGCGGACCGTCCGCTCCCGCAGCTGGCCGACGAACGTCGCCCACCCGTTGCGGTCGAACACCGAGCCGGCGAGCACGCCGGGTGCACCGGCCGGCGCGGGCTGCGCGGTGGCCAGCCGCCGCTCGGCGATGGCCTCCTCGACGACGTCGCCGTCCACCTCCGCGAGCAGGGTGACCTGCTCCTCGGTGGAGCCGACGACCAGCACGCGGTCGGCGATGCGGACGACGCTGACGCTGCTCGCCCGGCCCATCCGCTGCCGGGCGACCACCTCGATGAGGCCGTTGCCCTGGCCGATGCCGCGCTTCTTCGCGACCCGGGCGGCGAACCAGAGGACGCCGCCGATGAAGGCCAGCGAGAGCACCAGCCGGATCACCATCCAGGTCATGCCTGCCGGCCCTCGATCTCGGAGGCGGCGGCGTCGGTGATGATCTCGCTGATCCGCAGGCCGAAGTCCTCGTCGACGACGACGACCTCCCCGCGGGCGATGAGCGTGCCGTTGACCAGCAGGTCGGCGGGGGCGCTGGCGGCGCGGTCGAGCTCGACCACCTCGCCGGGGTGCAGCGAGAGCAGCTCGCCGACGGTCATCCGGGTGCGGCCGATCTCGACGGTGACCTCCATGGCCACGTGCCGCAGCAGGTCCAGGCTGCCGCGCTGGGTGCGCGCCCGGGGCAGCGTCACCTGCAGCGCGAAGACCGCCTCCACGGTGCCGCCGGCGGCCAGCAGCGGGACGGCGACGAACATGCCCTTGTCCCGCAGGCCGTCCATCGCGGCGTCCGGGTCCTCGGTGCGCTCGGCGTCGACGCGCACCCGGCCCAGGGTGGCCGCGGCGGCCTCGAGGGCCGGGCGCAGCGCGGTGGCGACGTCCATCGGGCCGACGGGGGAGTGGGCCAGGGCGTCGACGATCTCGGCGGAGACGACGAGGACGGCGTCGCCGCTCACCTCGCCGGACAGCCGCGCGGCGACCGCGGTGGTGGCCGTGGCCGGGGCGAGGACGGCGTCGGGGTCGCTGACCGGCGCGCCGGGGACGAGCTCGGCCGTCGCCGGCACCAGCGCCGCCGCGGCCCGGGCGGCCGAGGCCACGACGGCGATCACGGTCTCAGAGGCCTGCGAGTGCTCCACGGAGGCGGTCATGCGGTGTCCTTCTGGGCTCGGTTCTGCGGGGTGGCCGGGGTGGGGACGATGGCGGCGGCCAGCCGGCGGCGGTGGTTGCTGGCGATCGCGTAGGCGAAGGTCACCTCGTTCGTGGTGACCTCGAGCGGGGCGTCCTGCGGGTGACGCAGCAGCAGCACGTCACCGACGGCGAGGGAGAGCAGGTCCTCCGACGACACCTCGAGCGGGGTGAACCGCACGCCGACGTCCACCGGCACCTGGGTGAGCCGCTCGTTGAGCGCCTCGAACGCGCGCCGGCGCTTGGCCTGGGCCGACTCCGACAGCTGCGGGGAGGCGGCGTTGTTCAGCGGCGTCTGGAAGGAGGAGAAGGGCAGCACCAGCGAGGCCTCGCCGCTGCGGCCGCCGATCCCGATGGTGTACGAGGCCACCATCACGGTGTCCGAGCCCGCCGCCGCCTGGGCCAGCTGCGGGTTGTACTCGATCTCGCTGAGCTCGGGCTGCAGCTCCACGATGTGCGCGAAGGAGGCGGTGAACTCCTGCAGCAGGCGGCCGAGCAGGTGGTTGGTGATCGCCGTCTCCATGACGGTCAGCGGCCGGTCCGGCTGGTCGGCGGCGCCGGAGCCGCCGAGCATGTGGTCGACGGCGGCCATCGCGATGTCCAGGGGATAGGCCAGCACGCCCTTGCCGGCCAGCGGCTCGATGGTGAACGTCGCGATGAAGCACGGGTCGGGCAGCGAGGCGACGTAGTCGTCGTAGGAGTGCTGCTCGATGCCCAGCAGCTCCAGCCGGGCGCCGGCCCGCAGCATCGTCGTCAGGACGGTCGTCGTCTGCCGGGCGAACGCCTCCTGGGCGATCTGCAGCACCCGGACGTGCTCGCGGGAGAGCTTGGTCGGCCGGCGGAAGTCGTAGGTGCGGGGTTCGCCGCGGCGGCTGCGCCCGGTGGGGGCGGGTCCGTTGTCGGGGCGGGTCACGAGCGGTACATCGGCGGGGAACGCCGCCGCCCTGACCGGTGGCGCGGGGCGCTGCCGGTCAGGGCGGACGGGTGTGGCGGGTGGTGCGGGGGAGGGCCACGGGGGTGCCTCCCCGAGGGGTCACTGGGTGACGTACTCCGTGAGGTAGACGTGCATGACCATCGGGACGCCGTCCTCGGTGTAGGCCTCGACGATCTTCTGCTCGAGGGCCTCCTTGAGGGCGTCTCGGGCGCCCACCACGTCGGCCGGCTGGGCCTGCGAGTAGGTGGAGATCAGCAGGTCCAGCGCCTTGGAGCCGTCGACGCCGCCGCTGCCGTGCCCGCCGCTGGCGGCGGCCGCGGTGTACTCCAGGGTGATGCCGATCTTGAGGTAGCCGCCGCCGGCGAGGTTCACCGCGACCGGCTCCAGCGCGGTGTACCCACCGTGCTCCGGCTCCGCGGCCGCCTCGGCCTCGCCGCTGCCGGCGAACAGGAAGAAGTACGCCGCGCCGGCGACCGCGAGCAGCGCCACCAGGCCGATGAGCAGGAGCTTCTTCTTCCCGCCGCCCGTGGCCTCGTCGTCCTCGGGGGTCTCGGCCTGCTTCTTGTCAGCCATCGGTGCCTTCCTCGGTTCTGCCGGCGTCCAGGCCGGGGAGCAGTTCGTTGGCCTCGGCGGAGGCGGTGGACTGGATGACGACGTCGACGCGGCGGTTGACCCCGATCGAGGTCGGGTCCGACGGCGGGACCAGCGGGCGGGTGTCGGAGTGGCCGTTGGCGACCATCCGGGTCCCCGGGATGCCGGTGCCGGCCAGGTAGCGGACGACGGTCGTCGCGCGGTAGGCCGACAGCTCCCAGTTCGACGGCCACGCCCCGCCGGGGGTCACCGGGAGGTGGTTGGCGTGGCCCTCGACGCCGAGGGCGTTGGGCAGGTCGCGCAGCGTGGGGGCGACCGCGTCGAGGATGCTGCGGCCCTCCGGTCGCAGCACGGCCTGCTCGGCGTCGAACAGGACCTGGTCGGCGACGATGTGCACGACCAGCCCGCGCTCGTCGATCTCGTACCGGGCGGCCCCGGCGTGGCCGGCGGCGGCCAGCGCGGCCTCGATCCGGTCCCGCACCGCGGCCAGGTCCTCGTACTGCGCCTGCGCCTCGGCCGCCACCTGCTGGGCCTCGGCGAGGGCCGCCTGCGCGGCGGCGGCGCCCACCTCGGCCTGCGCGACGGTCTGCTCCGGGACGATGGCCGAGGCGATGTCGACGGCCCCGGGCAGGCCGTCGAGCACCGAGCCCTCCGGCGTCGGCCCGGGCTGAACGGTGACGGGGCCGCCGAAGCTCGCGGACAGGCCCTTGGCGAGGGCGGCGAACTTCTCCTTGTCCACCTGGCTCATCGCGAACAGCACCACGAAGAGCACGAAGAGCAGCGTCAGCATGTCCGCGTAGGACACCATCCACCGCTCGTGGTTCTCGTGCTCCTCCTCCTCGTGCTTCTTGCCGCGCCGGCGGCCGCCGTGGCCGCCGGAACTCATGCGGCCTCCCTGGCCAGCTCACTGGGCGGGATGAGGGAGGTCAGCTTGAGCCGGACGGCGCGCGGGCTGGTGCCGGCCTGGATCTCCGCGATGCCCTCGACCAGCAGCTCCATCTGCGCGGCCTGCAGCTCGCTGACCCGCAGGATCTTGGCGCCCATCGGCAGGAACCAGAAGTTCGCGGCCATGACGCCCCAGAGCGTGGCGACGAACGCCGCGGCGATCATCGGGCCCAGCGACTCGGGGTTGCTGAGGTTGGCCATCACGTTCATGAGGCCGACGATGCAGCCGACGATGCCGATGGTCGGGGCGTAGCCGCCCATCGCGTTCATGAACTTGGCGGCGACCTTGTCCTCGGCCTTCTTGGCGGCGATCTCGCTCTCCAGGACGGCGCGCAGCTCCTCCGGGTCGGTGCCGTCGATGCCCATCTGCAGGCCGCGCTTGAGGAACGGGTCCTCGATGGCCTTGACCTGCGCCTCGAGCGCGAGCAGGCCCTCCTTGCGGGCCTTCTCGGCGAGGCTGACCAGGGTCTGGATCTGCTCGGTGGCCGGCGGCACCTTGGCCGGCACGACCGCCATCTTGAACCAGGCGGGCAGCTTCTTGAGGTCGTCCATCGTCTGGCTGGACATCGCCGCGCCGAAGGTCGCGACGACGACCAGGATGATCGCCGGGAGGAAGAGCAGCGACATCGGGTCGGAGCCCTCCAGGACCATGAAGGCCAGGAGGGCGACGAGCGAGACGACGAACCCGATGAGGGTGGCGGGGTCCATCGGTCAGCGCTCCTCGCGGGCCGGGAAGGGGACGACGGAGGCGCTCGTGTCGGCCTCCGCCGCGCGGGACGGCGAGCGGTAGGTGCCGCGGTCCATCTCGTAGGCCGTGGCGAGGATGCTGGCGCGGTACTCGCGGATCTCCACGAGCACGTCCTCCACGCTCTCCGTGACGATGTACTTGGTGCCGTCGACCAGGAAGACGACGGTGTCGGGGTGCCCCTCGACCCGTTCGACGAGGTCGGGGTTGAGCGCGAACCGCTCTCCGTTCAGGCGCGTCACACGGATCACGGGGGTCCTCTGGCTCGATCGGGGAGGGATGACGGCGGCCGCTCACGCAGGCTGCCGGTCTGCAGTTGTCTTCGGCCCGCCGCGGGCCCGCCTTGAGCCGAACAGGCCGCCTCACCCCCCGGGGTGAGGGTGTGACCTGCGGGGACGCCGGGGTGCCGGGACGACGACGGCCCGGCCCTCCCACGAGGAGGGGCCGGGCCGTGGTGGCCCCGTCCAGGGCACCGCCGCGAGCGTGCGAGGGGTGAGGAGGACGGGATCCCTCTCAGCGCTTCAGGTTCACCAGGTCCTGCAGCACCTCGTCGGAGCTGGAGATCACGCGGCTGTTGGCCTGGAAGCCGCGCTGGGCGACGATCAGCCCGGTGAACTCCTCGGCCAGGTCGACGTTGGACATCTCCAGCGCGCCGGCGATGAGCGTGCCGCGGCCGCCACCGCCGGGCTCGCCGATGGCCGGCTGGCCGGAGTTGTCACCGACCCGGAAGGAGCTGTTGCCCGCCTTGGCCAGGCCACCGGGGTTGGCGAAGGTGGCCAGGGCCAGCTTGCCGATCGGCTCGCGCAGGCTGTTCGAGTAGACGCCCATGACGGTGCCGTCGCCGCTCAGCGAGATCGACTGCAGGGAGCCCATGGCGTTGCCGTCCACCCGCGCCGGGGTCAGCCCCGAGGGGCCGCCGAACTGGCGCAGGTCGGCCAGGTCGATGGTGATCTGACCGGGCCAGCTGGCGGCCATGGAGGCGTCCGGCGTGATCTGGAAGGACCGTGCGGCGGCGGGCAGCTGGCCGGTGACCGGGTCGAACACCAGCGGGCCGGCGGTGCTGGCCAGCGTGGCGTCGTTCTCGTCGCGGGCGACGACGCTCCACGTGTTGTCGCCGGTCTTGGTGAATGACAGGCTGATCTGGTGCGCCGTCCCGAGGGCGTCGTACATGGTCATCTGGGTCTGCACGCCGGTGGTCGCGGCCGCCGCGCTGGACAGGTTGCCGACGACCGCGCCGGTGTCGGTCTCGGTGGGCTGCATGACGTCCCCGAAGGGCACGGTGAGCGTGCCGATCGCGCGGTTGGTGTCCACGACGCCGTCGTCGGCCATCCACCCCTGCAGCAGGGCGCCGTCCGGGGTGACCAGGTTGCCCGCGGCGTCGTAGTTGAACGACCCGGCGCGGGTGTAGAGCTGCTCGTTGCCGGCCCGGGTGACGAAGAAGCCGTCGCCGCTGATCATGAAGTCGGTCGAGCGGCCGGTGTTCTGCGCGGCGCCCTGCTCGAAGTTGGTCGTGATGCCCGCGACCTTCACGCCGAGGCCGACCTGCGCCGGGTTGGTGCCACCGGCCTGGGCCGTCGGCGCCGAGCCGTTGCGCATGACCTGGGACAGGGTGTCCTCGAAGACGGTCGTGGAGCTCTTGTAGCCGACCGTGTTGACGTTGGCGATGTTGTTGCCGGTGACGTCGAGCTTGGTCTGGTGGGCGCGCAGACCGGCGATCGCGGAGTTCATGGAACGCAGCATGGGGAGCTCCTCAGGAGGGGGACGGCCGGGCGGGGCGGGGGGGGGGGGGGGGGGGGGGGGGGGGGGGGGGGGGGGGGGGGGGGGGGGGGGGGGGGGGGGGGGGGGGGGGGGGGGGGGGGGGGGGGGAGGCCGGGGCGAAACCCCCCCCCGGCGCCCCAGGAGTAGACGGCGTAGGTCAGGCCGGCCACCAACCCCAGGGCGATGCCCAGCACGGGCCGCGCACCGGGACCGCCGGTCGCCGCCTCCTCGCCGGCGCGGGCGACGGCCAGTG